>NZ_FZLB01000029.1:0-38362 GCF_900196775.1 Helicobacter bizzozeronii | reverse complement strand
GTTGGGTAAAGGTTACGCCCTCTTTGTTGTAAATATTGTGCTCAATCTGCTTTAAAAAGGATTGTGCCTCTAGGTCTAATCCTTGGTTAATGAACTCTTGGCGGATTTGTTTAGCCTGAGTGGGATCAAGCGTGGTTTTTAGATCGCCTAGCACTTGGGGGATGATGCGCTCGGTGGCATCCGCATAAGACTCTTTAGTGCCCTTCTCTAAATCCTCAAAGATAGCTTTAATGTCGGTAGGTTTTAAATGCAGTTGTTGTAATTGTTCCTCTAAATTCTGCGTGGTCTTGTTTAAAATCCCTTTGAGCGTGTTGTGTGCTTTGGGGCTAGAATTGCCCGCCTCAATCAAAAAGGCTAATAATGTGCCGCTCTCATCGGCTCTAATCGCCCTAATGAACGCCTCTTGTTGCTCGCTCTGCTTGGTGAGTCTGAAAATGTCCTCTACACTCTGATAAGCCTTGTAAATCTTGGAGTCTTCGCCAAATTGGGCTTTCATCCTGTTGTTTAGCCCTGTGGCTTGGGCATTGAGCCTAACACCACCACCAAAGTGCTCGGCAAACTCTTTTAATGCCTGTTCTTGCTCTGGGGTGTAGACCTCTGCTAGGACCTTTTGGGCGGCTTGTACATTCCCGCTCATAAAGCGTTTTGAAGCCCCTACAAAGGGGATATAATCCACACTGCGCCCAACAAGACTGGCTAAGGGTTTGAGACTTTGCGCGCTCTTAGCCACGCCCTTAAACACGGCATCGCCAACAAGGCTTAAAGCCCCTTGTTCGGCCATGTAGTGCAACATATCCTTAAAATTGCCCTCACGATCTAGGACATAGTTACTCAAGGCATAATCTAAACTCCCCCCTAAGAATGCCCCTATAGCCCCCCCAGCAGCCATTCCATAGAAGTTACGGGTTCTAGCAAGTCCAAGTTTAGCCCCTGCTATAGAGCCCGCTAAAGAGCCTGCATTAGACACCACAAACTGGCTAAAGTTTTCAAAAAAGCCTTCTTGGATTTTATAGGCCTTGCCCTCTTTGAGCCCGTAGGTGTCCCCATCTTTGAAGATGGCATCCTCAAACCCAGCGGCTTTGATGACATTGCTCACCGCTTGGCGGCTCTTTTCTTGCTCTTTGGGGTCGCTAGAGAATAAAAATCTAAAAACAGAGTGTTGCGGATCAGTGTTTTTATGGAAATACAAATCCCTAGCCGCTTGCTTGCCGATGTATTTGGCTTCTTGGTCCTCTTGGTATTGCTTTAAATCCTCATTGGGGTCTTTAAATGCACTATTCCACAAAGTGCGGAAGATGTTTCTATCTTTGTAGATTTGCTTTTTTTGCGCATCGCTTAAGTCCTTAGCGTCTTTGACCTTTAAGATGCCTTGACGGGTGATCTCTGATTGGTATTCTAATTGCCCTTGATCCACGCCCTCTTGGTATTCCTTTTGGTGTATCATCGCCCCTGTTAGCCCCTTATCCACCACATAGCGGCGCTCTAAAAAGCGTTTTACATTCTCTGGTAACTTGCTATAGGGGATTTTATGCTCTATGGCTTGCTCCACCAACTCCCCATAACTGGCAATTTGTCGGCTGTGCTTAGCCGTGGGGCTTCCTGCAAACATCTCTAAAAGCTCTGAGCCTGCCTCTTTGAGGGGGTGCAGATCATCTGCTTTTAATTGCTGGGCTTTTTGCTTGATTTCTGTTAAAACCTCTTGGGCGGACTTTTTAACATTGGGGGGGTTTAGGGGCGTGCTTAGGAGGTTTAAAGTGGAGCTCTGAGCTTCTAAGCTTGCCTGTGTGGGGGGGCTTGGAGGGTTAGCAGAGCTCTGAGCTTCTAAGAGGCTTGCCTGTGTGGGGGGGCTTGGGGGTTGTGTGTCTATGGGCGTGTTAAAAAGGGGTTTGGCAAGTTCTTTAACACTCTGCTTAGGGCTAACAAAGCTAAAGCCCTGCATATTGCTTAGATCGTGATAAAGCGCGCGCGTGATCTGCTCAGAGTCTAGCCCGTTATCTTTGTAGTATTTCTCTAGGGCATCTAAATTAAAATTATGCTCTGTGCCTTTAAGGAAGTCTAACACCTCTTGGGGCTTGATTCCTTGTTGGGCTATTTTTTCAAAGTCTAGCGTTGCCATAGGGTACATTAACGCATTTAGCTACACAAGACAAGGGTTAAAGCGAAGCTTTAATGAGCCAAAGCTCTGCTTTTGCAAAATGCGTTAGCATTTTAATAGTCAAACGGGCACATTAGAATGAAAGGGCTTTAATGGCTCAAATCCTCCATGTCCGCCTGTGTGCTGTTCTGTAGGGGGTTTGGGGGGGTTGTGTGTAGGGGGGTTTGGCATCGGGGTGGTTGATGCAAGAGGCTAAAGCGTCAATACAATCATCTTGTTTATAAGGCCTGTCGGGGTTGAAGCTAAAGAGTTCTTTTTTAAGTTGTCTGAGGTTTTGGCAGGCATGGCTAAAGAGCAAAAACCCCGTGTTGTAAAAGGGGCGCATGGCTTTGATTTTAGCCACCTTGCTAACCTGACGGCTGGGCGTGTAGCAAAAGATGCCATCATTTAAGGGGCTCTTGTGTTGCTCTTTGGCACGCTGGTTGAATTTAGCCAATTCCACCAAGAGTAAGCGGTGCAAGACTAACCCTCCGCCATCGCTCTCAATATAAGTTTTAGCCTCCGGGTATTGCTCTTTTGCCTGCAGAATGTAATTAATGGTCTGCTCCTCGCTCCAAACCCCGCAATAGACATCTAAAACGACATAACGGGCGTTTTCTTGGTAGTTTTCAACGCCAACAACCACAATCGCGCGGTTATCTGCGGATTCTTTAAGAGATAGGGCGTTATCCACAAAAATAAAGGTGTTGAACTGCCCGAGCTCGTGCTTAAAAATCTGCTTGAAGTATTGGGGCTCAAAGTATCCCCCACTGGTGGCTAGGGGCTCTTGCTGGTATTGCGCGCTAAACTCGTCATTGCCCATTTGCAAACGCATATCCTCTAATTGGGCGGCGTTGTGGCGGGCTTGAAAAAGCGGCGTGTTAGGCGCGCGGGTGTAGCTAAAATCCTTAATGGAGTAGCACTCCTCTTGGGGGTTTAAGGCTTTAAGCTTAATGACCTTCCAGCTAGCAATTTGTGCAGGCTCAAATTCGCGTTCTGAGAGCAAAAAGGCGCATAAATCATTGAGCCCTAGTCGTTGCATTAAGATCGTGATGTTGCTTTGGTTATCTTGTAGCCGACTTAAAACGCTTTCTTTAAAGTTGGCATTGACTGCCTTTACTGCGCTTTTGCTGCTCATTTCGCTCACTTTTATCGGGTCATCGATGAGGATTTGGTGGGCGTGGAATCCGGTTAATGCGCTTTTAAGCGTGGTGACAAAGAGTCCCCCACCCTCTCTTAAAACAAACTCTTGGGCGTTATCTTGCAAGAATTCTAGGGGTTTTGGGAAAATCTGGGCGTAAAACTTGGACTTCATCAAGTCCCTAACTTGGTTGGCGATTTTCCTACATAGATCATCGCTGTAACTGATATAAAAGAATTTTCTAGGCTTCTAATGGCTTTAGCACTCATGGTATCGCCCGGCTGGATTAACTGGGTTAAGTTCTCTACGGGGTCATTAGCGGCATTTGGAGTCTTAAAGCCATCTTGTTGATCGCACACGACCACATTCGTAAAATCATTGCTCAGCGCACACACAAGCCCCCTATCACGCTTAACTTGAATCCACTCCGTCAAGCTATCGCTAGCCTCTTTGATAAAATCAATATGCTTCATGGCTGAATAGTGCTTGATTTCGCTTTTTATCGCATTGTCCACCACTTCAGGGTAAATGGTTTGACTCAAAATCTCCAAGTTATCAAAGTTGGCATTAAAGTCCGTGTTCCCCTTAACACCCAAACCGCTTAATTGCGCCTTTAAACGGGGTCTGTAGGACTGGTTATCTGGAACTATGTAAGTTCTAACCCCTTTATCACTGCCCCGACCTGTCAAAGGCTCAAAAGGGCTTTTTTGCCAAGAGGCGAGTTCGATTTGCTCGCCAATTTTGACGCTGACATTGGGGTCGTTCTTCCAGTTGCCCAAGTTATCCACCCAAAAGTGGGGGTGCCCATGGGTTTGCCGGGTGGAGATTGTGGCTTTGTCTGCTCCGCTCTAGCGATATGTCACACACTCTCCTAGGGCTTGATTGATTTTTGATATAACTTGTGATATAACTTGTTGGGGTTTGAATCACACTTCAAATCCCAAACTTGCTTGTTATGCTCCATAAGCCTCAGCCGTGTCAAAAAAGTTGGCACTTAGTGTTTGTCAAGGGGTCTTTTTAGAATTGCCTTGATAATCAGGATTCAAAGGGCTTAAAGGTCCTTTTGCTCCGCAATCATTTGTGTATAACGCGCAATTTTATGGGTGATTTTGTGATAGTTAAGCAGGGCTTATCTCTGTGGTATTTGGGCGTTTGGATAACACGGAGATAGTTTCCATTGGCTAGAGTGGCAACACACAAAAAATCTTATCCATACCTAGCCAATCTAGAAGGTCCAATGTTCAAGAGAGTGTTTTATTCTCGTAGAGAGAAGGTTTAATATAACTTGGCTTGCTCCACCAAGCTATCCCTTAAAGCCCCCTTACCTCTGTGGCATTTCTGTTGCACTCTATGCCTAGTCCCCCGCTCTCAAGCACATAGCTAGGTCTAATCAATCGGTCGTTATGTTTCTCTTGGATACTGAGCTTAGTGGGCTTGAAGTTGATAGAGGCAATAAGTCTATCAGTCAGGTTTTTTGTTAGGAGAAAAGCCTGCTTGATCTGTTTGGTTTTGCGGGTTGCCTACCTTTTGGTGTAAATTAGATCGCTCAAAGCCTTACTGGTTTCTTGCTTTTCTTTTATATGAGCCATCTATGCCATAACCATGATCAAAGGGTGATACCCTTGAGGTCATCAACCTCAGCGTAGGGAACATAAGATTCCAAAGCGAGCCGTCCTATTTGAATCCACGATTTCCACATAGAGTTAGAATTCCTAACTTTAGTTGTGTGGAGCATGCCAAATCTTGAATTGCGATCTCAAACAAAGGACACAATTTTCTTTCTCTATCTTTAGAGTTCATTTTTGTTTTTGGAAAGGCATTTTTCTCACTTGCAATAGAATCATTTGGGTGATAGTTTGGGGCATCTGAGCATATAGGTAAAATTGTTTGCCACATATAGCGATTTTCAAAAAGTAGAACATGCAATGGCGTATTCTGTCAGTTTTTAGTCGTATGCAATACATCATGACTCTTTTTTTGCGCCATCTAAGATAAGTATATCGTCTGAAGTGTTAAACGCTTCCACGATAGCAATAGAGATTTCAGATCGTAATTCTAGCGTTTCGCGAGGATCTGCGATGTAAAATGCATAAAGACGCATTCCTCCTTTGTCTGGCATGATAAATATCCTGGGAGCCATTCTTTCTATGTTGTTCTGCGAATCAAACATGAGATATTCTCTTTTTTTATCTAACTGTTTACGCATTTTCTCCACATAATCTTTAGAGTGTGCTGTGGCAATTTCTTCGGCTATGTCTCTAGCGGCTCGCAAATTAGATTTAAAATCAATCAAAAAATCTACACTATCCCACACCATGTTGATGCCAAGGTAACTAAGGTGGTTATAGTTGATAAACAAGTTTGTATTAATGTGGTGTTTTGGCACAGAGATAAAACGCCCAGCCCTTCCATTATTCTTGAGGCATGTATCCAGTGTGACATCTTCAAATAGTGTTAGATGCGACCAAGAAATATTAATTACATCTCCTACATAGGTGTCTTTGCCATTAGAAACTCTTATTCGATCCCCCTCACGCACATTTTCTAGGATCATTGCGATAGTTCGCCGAGTAATTAGCCAATTTAGGGCAATACGGGCAATGCGCAAGGTTGTTAGACTTAAGAGGGTGTTTAGAATAGCTTCTATAGTTTTTGTAGTTATAGATGTAGATGCGTTTTTTAGAAATACCAAGTATAACATATACAAGAGACATGAAGAGGAGATGACAATGTAAGAGTAGAAGAATATGTTCCACAAAGTAGAGAAATCTTTATTGATCTTGTGAGTAGGTTTGTGCCTTTTGTGTGCTATTTTTCTACAGAGAGACCAAAATGCAGACAGCAGAATAAATATGATCGCAAATACTCCAAATGGAAGGAAAATAAGTTCGTAATATATAGTGCTGTCTTTAATCATTTTGTTTTTTCCTACTAGGTTACAGTGGGGTAGACTGGGGCTTTTTTGGGGAAATAAGGAGTCAAAAACCAATCTTATAGATTGCATTTTGTTGCCCTACTTTACACCCACCACCTTGCTCTAATGCCTTCTTCGCCGGGGCAGATACGGCATATAACCGACCCGATTTGGTGCTGAATGAAAATTCTAGTTTTTCAGGGGATAGTGGTATCCACCAGAAGGCAATGCAAGAGACTAGAGCCTTGATTAACAATGTGATTTTGATTTGTTTAGCTGTTTTGCTTTTGGGGCTTAAGCGGGCGCAAATCGACCACTAGAGAAGCCCCGATTTTGGGGAGAGTCAGCGTTAGAATCGTTTGGTTATGGTGGTGGGTGATTTGAACATTTGGATTCGAGCTCATAAGCGTGTAGCGACCCTCTAGGCTTAGGCGGGTGGGGTGGGTGAGTTGTTGGGTGGGATCGGCGATGCTCAGTTGCACATGATCGTCCGCTTTGATTTCTAAGATTGAAAGAGCATCCTCTAAGCTCAAATCTTGCACCTTGAGCTTACCCGCTTGCCATTTGTTGATGGCTAATAAATGTTTGGAGGGCACTTGCACGGCATGGTATTTCTCATTTTGGGCTAAAATGACAATATCTTGAATGGGGTAATGGCTGATCTGTTCTTTGCCAAAATGGGGCAAGATCAAATAAGCATAATGATCGCTTTGAGCAGGGAGGGTGATTTCCAAATACTTAGCGCGCAACTCTTGGCTGGATTGACCCCCAATGGCTTGGTAACTCCCACTTCTAGGCACCATTTGGATAGAGATAGGGGCTTCTTGCACCATTACATAACCGATACTGGAATGTTGGGTTAGATTTTCATAGGCAATCCAATCGCCTTTTTTCAAGTGCCCTTTAAAATTTTGCCACTCTTGGTTGTTGAGATAAACCCTTGCTTGATCGCCCAAGTTAATTTTTTGGTTGTCTATGGTGGTGATAGCTGGCTGTGAAGTGTCAATATTGCTCCCTAAAGCTAACATTTCATCGCCCAAAAACAAGTAAGATTTTTTAGCCCGCAAATCCCCATTCATGGAAACAAAATCCATGCCCACAAAGCCATAATCCCCATTAGAAGCCCCACCCACCCAAGCATTGGGGCTAAGTTTGCCTCTTTTGGGTATGCCCGGATCGCTATAGGCTTGCATAATCTCTGTGGTCCCGGGCAATTTGAACATGTCCGCACTGACCCAGTAGTCCATAAAAGGGTCTTTACTCCCGCCATAAATATAGGTCATGCCATCGCTAGTATAAAACCCCTTTAAGTTTTCCCCGTTCATGGTTTCATAATTTAAGATTCGATTAGAATGCATGGCTAAGACAATCTTGCCCCCATGCGCACCCAGTTGCACGACCCGATCCATCGCCCCAAAGATTTTCACAGGCGGGTGTTTGGTGGGGGACAAAATAGGTTTGTTTAAAATTTTCTCTAAGGCGTGGCGTTTCCACAGATTTTTAATGTGCCTAAGATCGCTAGGTTGTATGCTGGCTTGGATAAAACTTTGCAAGTGCTCTTGGTAACTTGGGGGCACATAAGCTGATAAAACTGCCAAATCCCCCAGCAAGGCATGCGCACGGCTAGTGTCATTTTCAAAATCACGGCTAATGCTACGCCCACACACTGAGGGGTTGATCCCGCCATTGATGAGCAAATACGGGTAGGATTTTAAAATATTGGCGTATAAATCGTTAGAATACAAATTCTCTTGCTGGTAGTGCGTGTGATCAAGCACCAGCATAAATTGTGCCAAGCCATTTAACAGCACAATCCCATAAGACCCATTAGAGGGGACATGTCCATGTTGGATAAACGATCCATCGCTATAAAACCCATTGCCAAAATCCACGCTTTGCGAAACAATTTGGATCGCCTCTAAAGCTTCTTGAATGCCGGTGGGGTTTTGCTCCAAAATGCCCCGAATGAGCGATATGAAAGCGGTATCCACGCGGTTAGCCCCTTGAGATAGGCGCGCTTTGGGGTTACTGCTAAATTGCGCCCCTTGAGATAAGCCTGAATACTTGGGATTGGGCTGGTAATACCTTTGGGCGCGCAATAATTCTAATCGCAAATGATGGGGAATCCAATCATAGCCCATCACCAAAATTTCATTGAGTAACTTGGGGATACCAATCTCCCAATGCCACCAATTCCCCCTTTCAGCCCCGCCCACCACATAGTGGCTTAAAAAAACTTTGAGGGCTTGGATGATGCGATCCTGCAAGGCTAAAGAGTGGTGATAGGGTTGTTTGGGGATTTCATCTACACGCACAAGGTCTTTAATCAGCTTGAGCGTGCTTTGCAATAACTGGACACGCTTGGGTATCTTATATGAGTTGAGAACATGGGTGCTGTTGGCAATCCACATATCCAATGCTTGCATGCCTTCTTTAATGGCATGCTCTAGGTCTTGTTGATTTTGCTGGGTGGAGGGGGGGAGATTGAGCGTGTATTGCTTGAAATTTAAGCGCATGCGTTGCATCTCTTGGACACTGGGGGGGCTAGCATGCAAGAGGGAGGCTAGCATCATAACCCCTAGCACCCATTTTTGAACAACCCTCAAAACTAGGTAATTGATCTTAGAGCAAGTGTATTTTTTAAAGATGAGCAAAGACCTTGTTTAAATGTGCGGTGTAATTTTTAAAGTATTGTTCTATCTGCGGGTCTTTGATAACATCATGGCAGATAAAGGTGGGTAAAGCCTGCATGCCCAAAAATTGGTTGGCTTTGTGTAGGTGTAAATACACCCTATCCACGCCCACACCCCCAAAAAATTCCTCTTTATTAGTGAAAGCCTCAGCCGGGGCGTTCCAAGTGAGCGAGAACATATACTTTTTGCCCTGCAAAAGCCCACCCGTGCCGTAATTTTTGGTAGGATTGGTGCGACTCCTGCCATCATTGGCATATAGCCGCCCATGCCCTATGGTGAAAACCTCATCCATGTATTTTTTCACAATCCAAGGCTCACCCATCCACCAACCCGGCATTTGCCAAACCAACACATCGGCTCTGAGGATTTTGGCGATCTCCTCCTCTATGTCATAGCCTTGATCGATGTGGGTTTGGGCGGTGTTATGCCCCAACTCTTGCAAAATTTTTAGCGCATGTTCATGGAGGCTTGTATTCAGCCTGCCCTTAGAGTGCCCAAAGTCCTTAGCCCCATTGAGCAATAAAATCCGCATGGTGATCCTTGAAAATATGTTGTGAAAAAGAATTATCTAGGCTACTCCCCAACCTAGCCTAAACCCACCCCCTCCAAGAAAGCCTAATTAGTCCTTATGGGGCAAATCATAGACCGGACAAGCCCCCACGCCTACACTTGAGCGGGTGAATTTCTCCACATTTTCTTGGGCTTTTTTGGGATCATTGACCCAAGTTTTATAAAACTCAAAGGGGCATTCTACCACGCCCTTATCCCCATCCCCACTAGCAAAGACTCCGCTATAACCGCGGTGCAAGAGCTTGAAGAGTTGGTTTTGGCTTTGATCGTATTTTCTAGCATCGCGGATTTGGTGCACGGAGAGCTGGGCGTATTGGAGTCCATTTTCCTCTTCCCCGCATTCGCCCAAAGTGCGCCCATCAAAACCGATGATACTAGAATGTCCAAAGTAAGAATACACCCCATCAAACCCAGTCGCATTCGCCACAGCCACATAGCACTGATTAGCCCACGCCATCGCTTTTACCATCGTAATTTGTTGTTCTTTGGCTGGATACATGTAGCCCTGACAGCGCACGATGAGCTCAGCCCCCCTCATCGCACAATCACGCCAAATTTCGGGGTAATTCCCATCATCACAGATAATCAAGGAAACTTTCAAGCCTTTAGGACCTTCTACCACATAGGTTTTATCCCCCGGATACCAGCACTCAATGGGGCACCATGGCAAAATCTTGCGGTATTTTTGCACGATCTCGCCTTTGTCATTGATGAGAATTAAGGTATTGTAGGGGTTTTTGTGGGGGTGGTTTTCATGCTTTTCGCCCGTCAAAGAAAACACGCCCCAAACTTTATTTTTCTTACAAGCCTCAGAAAAAATAGCGGTCTCCTCACCGGGGACACTGGATGCGGTGTCAAACATCTCTTGTTTGTCATACATAATCCCATGTGTGCTGTATTCGGGGAAAATAATCAGGTCCAGCCCGGGCAGACCTTGTTTCACGCCATGAATGACTTTAGCGATGTTGTGGCAGTTGTCTAAAACATCTTGCTTGGTGTGTAGGCGGGGCATTTTGTAATTGATCACCGCCACGCCAACGGTGTCTGGGCTACTACTAATATCTCCGTGTCTCATATCATCTCCTTAAATTTGGTTGGATTAGAGTTTGGCACTCCAAGGGCGCACTCTACACCCCAACCCTAAATAATCTATTAATAAAAAATAATCACCACAATTTTTCCCAGATTGTGCCTTCCACCCGATCCATCAATAAAATGCCCTGCGTGGCTAGCTCCTCTCTTATGCGATCGGCTAGGGCAAAATTTTTAGCTTGTTTGGCTTGCAAACGCAACTGGATTTGCGCCTCAATATGGGCTTTAAGCGCCCCATCTACGCCCAGTTGGAAATACAGCATCGGGTCTTTGCCCCCCAGTCCTAAAAGTGTTTCCACAAAGGCTAAATCTTGCAAAATCTCTTGGGCTTTTTGCTTTTTGGTGGGTTTGGGCGCATGATCCAAGCTTTCATTTAAAAGGCGTAAATGTTCCTCTAACACGCTTAAAGCCTTAGAGATATTCAAATCATCTTGCATGCACTCCAAAAGGGCAAATCCAAAGGGGCTAGGGGCATTATCTGCTCTGGGTTGTGCTAACTCTAGGGCGCGTTTTTTGAGGCGATAAAGCTTGTCGAGGCGTTTTTTATGCACGAGCAAATCCTCTTCATTGAAGTGCAAAATCGCGCGGTAATGCGTGCCTAAAAGGTAATTGCGCAAAATCTCCCCATCATAGACCTTGAGCGCATCTTTAATATAAAAACTATTGCCCAAACTCTTGCTCATCTTTTGCCCCGAGATATTGACAAAACCATTGTGCATCCAGTATTTGGCTAATTCTTGATCAAAGGCGCAACGGGTTTGACTCGCCTCATTTTCATGGTGGGGGAAAAATAGGTCTGAGCCACCCCCGTGGATGTCAATTTGATAAGGGTGCTCATGGTAGGCTAAATTAGCAAAGATCATCGCCGAACATTCAATATGCCAGCCGGGTCGCCCTTTGCCAATAACGCTATCATAACCCACATCGCAATCCCCCTTGTAGGCTTTCCACAATGCAAAATCCTTTTCATGGCGTTTGTGAGGGTTGTCCTCAATGCGGCTCAAACTCTCTTGATCCAAACTATGCGCACTCAAAGCCCCATAACGCGGATCGCGCGTGGTGTCTAAATAGATGTCCCCATTGCTAGTTTTGTAGGCACAACCCTTATCTAAGAGGGTTTGGATCATTTGGGCAATGCTTTCTAAATGCTGGCTGGCTCTGGGCTCTAAATGGGCGCGTTGCACGCCCAAAGCCTGCATGTCTTCCAAATAACTAGCAATGAAATGTTCACTTAGGGTTTTGATGTCGGTTTGCTCTTTTTGGGCTTTGTGGATAATCTTATCATCAATGTCGGTAAAATTTTTGACAATCTGCACGCCATACCCACTAAGCTCTAGGGTGCGTTGGAGTAGATCAAAGGCGATCGCACTTCTGGCATGCCCTAAGTGGGAATAGTCATAGACTGTGGGACCACAGATGTAAATTTTCACACAATCAGGTTGGATGGGCTCTAGGGGCACTTTTTGTTGCTGGTGGCTATCATAAATGTAGTAAGTGGGTTTCATGTTTTACCTTTGGATTTTAAAATAGGCGTTGGAGGGCGTGCTGTGTGTGCCAAGCCCCCAAGCACCACAGGAATAAAAGCAATGCTAGGGTTTCTAGGGCTAAAAAGCTGGCTAATTTTAAAAGAGATCTAAGCGTGATCATGCCCAAAAAGCGCTTAAAGCCAAAAGCCTTGATGTTTAAAAAGCAGAGTAAAAAGCCCGCTAGAGAACTAGAGAGGGCTAGGCCGCTAGCTTGCAAGTAGGGCATCAAACTTAAAGAACAAATAGTCCCAAAGATCAGGGAGTAAAGGGAGATTTTAGCGGCTTTGAGTTGCTGGTGGTGTGCGTAAAGCCACAAGGAAAAGATTTTGGCTAGCCCAAAGGGCAAAAGCCCCACCAAATACATTCTAAAAACTGCAGCACTTTGAATCACATCGGCAGCCCCAAATTGCCCGCGCTTAAAGAGTAAGGAAATGATGAATTCACTTAAGAGCACCCCCCCTAAAGTGCAGAGCAAAAGCATGGTGGTTAAAAAATAAAGGGCTTGTTGGAGGTGCTGGATGGCTATATCTTGCTGGGCGTTTTTAATGGCTTTGGCGATGGTGGGGAATAGGGCGGTGGAAATGGCAATGGCAAAGAGGGCTAGGGGGAGTTGGAAAATGCGGTTGGCATAGTAAAGATAAGAAATGCTACCCGTTGCCAAAAAAGAGGCTAAGAGGGTGTCAATAAAAGAGGAAATTTGGCTAGCCGAGTTGCCCAACACGCTGGGAAAGAATTGCTTGAAAAAACCCTTGAGCTCACCTTTGAGGGTGGCTTTCTTGCGCTCTTGGCTAGGACTTTTAAAACACAAATAAACTTGTTTTATGCCCACCCTAAAGAGTTTGTCAAAGCCTAGCATGTAGAGGGGATAGAAATGCACCACAACCTGCCCTATCCCCCCAATCAGCACGCCATAACTCAAGTAATAGACCACCTCCAGCAAGTCTTTATCCTTGCCTAGCAAGAGTGCCACGATCATGCCCAAATTCAGCAAAATAGTTTGGTAAGCGCTCACAAAAAAGTGGTTTTTGTATTGCAATAACGCCCCAAAAAAGGTGGCTAGAAAGACCAAGAGCAGGTAATAAAAATTGATCGCCACGATGTCTTGGGCTAGGGCAATGGTGCGGGCATCAAAACCATAGGCTAAAATTTTGGTGAAAAAGGGCGCATAGAAACCCACAAGCAAGGAAAAAAGCACCAAGAGTGCGCTAAAGATCACAAGCACACTCACGCTAAAAGCCCCCTTGTGCTTGCTGGCTATAAAGGCGGGCAAAAAGCTCTGGGTAAAAGCCCCTTCTGCAAAGATTCGCCTAAAAAGATTGGGGAATTTGAACGCCACAAAGAAAATATCGCTATAAACCCCACTCCCCAAAATGGACGCACTCAACAAATCGCGTATAAATCCAGCAATGCGGGAGCATAAAATCCCCGAGCTGGTGGTTAAAAAAAATTTTTTAAGCAAAAATACTCCGCTACTAAGATGTGGAGGGCAACCCTTGATCCCGATTCACCATACTTTTAAGGGAATTATACTATAATCGCAGGCTATAGTGGCAGGATTGAGAGTGGCACGAGTGATTTAAGCTAAGGAATTGTTTTGGCAGGCGAATTTTATTCTAAAGTGGTTGAAAATTGTGGGGACATCCAAGCAGAGCTGGAGAAAGTGGCTCAGGCTTATGATTTAGATGTCCATGATTTGTGGTTTGATCTCTTAAAAGTGCATACTTTGGTGCGTTTTGAGGCTAAATCTGAATACAAGATTTTAGAGGGAGAGAATGCTAAACAGATTGATGATGATGTCTTTTTTGAGAATACTAAGTTAAGTGTGATCCAACGCTATGATATTTGTATTAAAAAAAGGTTATTCCGCTACTTTTTGGATATTGAGGTTTCTGAGGAGAACGACAAACTCTTTGTTGTCTTTGAGAATCCCTTTTTGATCGTGAATGATGAGGGGCTTTTTGATGAGCTTTGCGATTGCGTTGAGGCGTTGATGGCTCTTAATAAAATCATCTTGCGCCAAATGAGTGCCCAGCACACGGCTTTTAAAAAAGAATTAACCGATTATGCCACCCAAGATAAACAGCCCGGCAAAATTTTACTCAAAAGTGCGCGTTATGCTCCTAATAAACCCGGTTGCGTGTGTTTTACCCTCAAAGAGAATTGGGAGCGCACAAATAAAGAAGAAGCCCCTATTAATGCCATTTATGGCGTGGGGAAAGGCGAGGTGGTGCTAGAGTATATCAAGCCCGCCCAAGGGGTGAGCGGACGGGATCTCAAGGGGCAGATCGTTGTGGTCAAAGAGCAAGAGATTGCCCCCTTTGCGTTGGAGTATAGCAATGAAGCCTTTGAGATCAAAGACTTGCCCACTAAAGTGGTTTATTCCTCTAAGATTGCCCAATATGTGGCGTTGGTTGATGACAAGCTGAAGAGTTTTACTAAAACCACCTACACGGAGATGAAGAGCACGGGCATGCCCATGTTTTTGGGGGGTGTTGAAAATGGTCCTTCGCTTTATATCACGGCTAAAAATGAGATTGACAATGCTATAGAGACTAATTTACGGGTAGAGGCTAAGGAAATTTTTATCAAGGGGAATGTGGGGAAAAATGTCAAATTGGTCGCCCAAAAGGTGGTGATCGAGGGGCAGCTACACACCAGCAGTAGTGCAGAGGCTGACGACATCACAATCACTAACAATAAGGGTTCGTGTAAAGCCAAGAAAGTACAGTGCAAGTATGCCGATAGAGGAACAATCATTGCCGAGGTTTGTGAAGTTGAAGCTAGTAGTGGTAGCCAAATCTTTGCCAAGGAGATTAGTTTAAAACAAGTTAAATCTAACAATACTTTTTATTTTTCTTCCCGTTGCTCCTTGGAAAGCATGGAGGGCAATGAAAATAAATTTTGTTTTTCAGCCTTTGCTGAACCAGAGAGCAAGCGGGTCTTAGAGGAAACTAAAGAGTCCATGGTAACCTATAAAGAAAAAGCCCAAAAGGTCATGGCGCAATACCAAAAACTCAATATTTTTGTGCAAAAGCACCAGTCCACTATTGACAAAATCCGGAACGCCGATGTCGCCACGCGCAAAGCCCTCATTGAGGAGGAGTCGATCAAGCGGATTTACTACGATTTTATGGATTGCTTAAAAAGGGTTAAGATTTTGCACCTTTATATTTTAAAAATCCAAGACTTCAACCATAAGTTTTTAGATAATTTGGTGCAAATTGAGTCGGGTATGAAACAGGCTAAGTTGCATATTGATAGTCCTTGGACGGCTTTTAACACCATTGGTTGTATCAAAACTTACAGTGGGAGAAGCCAAAGCATTTTAACCGAAAATGGTGAAATGACGGATTTTGCCCTAGATAAAGAGAATGGAGAGCTGGTAAGGGTCAGTAGCCGCCAGCACATCAGCAAGTTTTAGCATGATTGTCGGTTTGGTAGGTAGGGTGTCCTTGCTCGCCCCCACTTTTATGGAGTTAGATGTGCGAGGTGTGATCTATGGCGTGCATATCAGTTTGCAAACCAGCCAACAACTCCAAGAGAGTCAAGAAGTGTTTTTACACACCACGCCTATTTTCCGCGAGGATACGCATTTGCTTTTTGGATTTTTACAACGCTCTGAGCAAGAAATTTTCCAACGCCTCATTAAAATTAGCGGGGTGGGACCCAAAGTGGCTCTAGCCATTCTCTCCACTTACGACCCGACAGAATTTGAAACCTTGATCCAAGTCAAGGACTTAAAGGCTTTGCAGAAGGTCCCCAGCGTGGGCGCAAAACTAGCGGGCAAGATCATGCTCGATTTAGCCGGCTATTTTGTAGAAAATCAGCCCAGCCCCGCCCCTAGCGCGCCTTTAATACAAGCAGTATTGGCTTTAGAGAGTTTGGGCTTTAAAAAGAATGAGGCATTAAAAGTGTGCGCCTCCTTGCCACCTGATTTGAGCACAAGCGAGCGTATCAAACAAGCCCTCAAGCAACTTAAGTAGATTCTATGCAATGGCAAGTTGATAGTTGGCGCAAATTCCCCATTTTGCAACAGCCCACCTATAAGGACCCCCAAGCCCTCAAGCAAGTCGAGCAAACCCTTAGAAGTTACCCGCCCCTAGTTTTTGCTAAAGAAATCCGCTCCTTGCAAAGCGCGCTTAGAGAGGCTGGCTGTGGGCGGGCGTTTTTGTTGCAGGGGGGGGATTGTGCTGAGAGCTTTAGCAGTTTTAGTGCCGATGGGATTCGCGATCTGTTTAAAATCATCTTGCAAATGAGCGTGGTTTTGGCATTTGGGGGGGGGTGTCCGGTGGTGAAGGTGGGGCGTGTAGCCGGGCAGTTTGCCAAACCCAGAAGCCAAGAGAGCGAGAATATCGGGGGTCAAGAAGTCCCCATTTATCGGGGAGATATGATTAATGGGGTGGGTTTAGAGGAGCGAGAAGCCGATGCGACCCGCTTGCTTAGAGCCTACCACCAAAGCGCAGCCACCCTAAACCTCTTGCGTGCCTTTGCTAAGGGGGGGTTAGCCGATTTAGCCGAAGTGCAACGCTGGAATTTGGATTTTGTCAAAAATAACGACTTTGGGCAAAAATACGCCAGCTTGGCGATGCAAATCACGCAAGCCCTAGAGTTTATGCAGGCTTGTGGGGTTAGTAATGTGCCCACTTTGAGAGAAACTGACTTTTACACCAGCCATGAGGCGTTGTTGCTCAACTATGAAGAGCCCCTAATTCGCCAAGATAGCCTGAGTGGGGGGTGGTATAGTTGTTCGGCACACATGCTTTGGATTGGGGAGCGCACACGAGGGCTTGATCAAGCCCATGTGGAGTTTTTAAGGGGGGTGGGTAATCCTATCGGGGTGAAAATCGGTCCTAAGACCACTTTAGATCAGATGTTGGGTTTGTGTGGAGTGCTCAACCCGCAAAACCAAATGGGGCGTTTGAGCTTTATCGTGCGCATGGGAGCTAAAGCCCTCCCCCAATTCTTCCCCCCCTTGCTAGAGGGGATATTAAAGGCTAAAAAAGAAGTGGTGTGGGTGTGTGATCCCATGCATGGCAACACGATTAAGACCGCTCAAGGGATCAAAACCCGTTGCTTTGAGGACATTCTCCAAGAGGTCAAAAGCTTTTTTGAGATTCACCAAGAGCATGGTAGCTGTGTGGGCGGGATTCATTTAGAGATGACGGGTCAGAATGTAACCGAATGCGTGGGGGGTTCGCAGGGCTTGAGCGAAGAGGGGTTGCAAAACCACTACTACACCCAATGCGACCCACGCCTGAATGCCACCCAAGCTCTCGAGCTGGCTTTTTTACTCGCCCAAATGCTCAAAACCCGTGTGGTGCGCTCCTGCGTATTTTAGGGGTTTTTAACATTACTCGCTTTATAATATTCCTTATTCCCAAACCAAAGGATTGCAGATGAGGCTGTGGCTATTAGCTGGGGTGGTTATGTTCTTTTTTGCCGCCTGTTCAGAGAGTAGGAGTCAGATTTTAGAGGATGAAAAGGACTACACGCCTTCAGAAAAAACCATCTGGCAACCCGAACAAAAATAAGAGGGGGTTTAAGGAGGGCTCTTTGCGTTTGGATCAGTATTTGGTGTCTAAGGGCTTGTGTAATAGCCGCCAAAAGGCACAGGAGTTGATCTTAGAGGGGGGCGTGTGGGTGGCTGAACGGGTTTTAAACAAGCCTAGTTTGGAGATCAAGGGGGCGTTACTCTTTGATTTGGAGCAAAATTTAAATCTATCCAAACGCATGTTTGTGAGCCGTGCGGGCAAAAAACTTTGGGCTTACTTGGAGCACAATCCCCTAGATTGCGCTAACAAGGTGATCTTAGATGTGGGATCAAGTAGCGGGGGCTTTACCCAAGTTTTGTTAGAAAAGGGTGCGCAAAGGGTGGTGTGCGTGGATGTGGGGAGCAACCAGCTTGATCCTGCCCTCAGAGGGCACCCCCAAATTGAATTACACGAACATTGCGACATCCGTTGTTTTCAAACCCAAGAAACTTACGACCTGATCACTTGTGATGTGAGCTTTATTTCTTTGAGCTTGATTTTAAAAAGCCTAATCCCCTTGAGCCGTGCTTATTTGTTGCTCTTTAAACCCCAATTTGAGGTGGGCAAGCAAGCCAAACGCAATAAAAAAGGCGTTGTGCTCAGTGCCGAGACCATCGCCCAGCGTTTAAAAGCCTTTATTGGTGAGGCACAAGCACTGGGGCTTAGGGTGCAGCACATGCAATTATCCCCCATCAAGGGCAAAGAGGGCAATGCAGAAACTTTTATCCATTTCACACGCTAATATCACCAGCCTAGCGATTGGCAAATTTGATGGCGTGCATGTGGCGCACCAACGGCTATTAAAACGCCTAAGCCCCCCAGCAGGTGTCTTAGTGGTCGCCAGCCAAGAGCCCCAAAAAGTTTTAACCTCTTTGTCCCAGCGGGCTTGCTTGCTCCAACAATATGCTAAAGAGGTGTTTTTTTTGCCCCTAGAGAGTGCGCGCTCCCTTTCACCCCAAGATTTTACCCAGCTTTTGGAGCAAAAATTCCCCCATTTGCAAAAAATCATCGTGGGCTATGATTTTAAATTTGGCAAAGATCGCCTAGGCGATGTCCATACATTGCGTTCCCTTTTAAGCCCCCACACCACCCTAGAGATCATCCCCGAGATTAAAATTAGGGGTATCTCTTTGCATTCTTATCATATCAAGGAGTGCGTCAAACGCGGGGATGTGGCTTTAGCGCATAAATTCTTGGGGCGACCCTTTGTGATTGAAGGTCCGGTGGTGATGGGGCAACAACTCGGGCATAAAAAACTCTATGCCACCCTTAATTTGGCTCTGGAGCCCACGGAGCTTTTGCCTAGTTTTGGGGTGTATGCCACGCGCGTGGAATTTGCCCATGCGTGTTTTTGGGGGGTGAGTTTTCTAGGGCACCGCTTGAGCACAGATGGCAAGCTGGCTCTTGAGACACATGTCTTAGATGCACAAATCCCCACCACACCCCACCATTTGCGCGTGATTTTTGTCAAAAAAATCCGCAACAACACCTTTTTTAAAGATTTGGAGAGCCTGAAACACCAAATTAGCCTAGATATGCTAAAGGCCAAGAGTATTTTAAAGTTGCAGTGAAACATGGGGGTTGGTATGCGGGTTAAACCCGCCCTCTATTTCTATGATGAGCTGGATATAATTTAGAAGTTAAATATGGTACCAAAAGTCGGACTCGAACCGACACGGGGTCGCCCCCACCAGATTTTGAGTCTAGCGTGTCTACCAATTCCACCATTTTGGCACAAAAATGCGTTTATGGTGCACTGGGCGAGACTTGAACTCGCACGAGTTGCCTCACCACCCCCTCAAGATGGCGTGTCTACCAATTCCACCACCAGTGCTTATGCCCCTCCTTTTTGATTAAGCCAAGAACGGATTGCTGTAAATCGCAATGATTGCAAAGACCAAAGTATAGATGACCTGTGCTTCAATCATCGCCATCGCAATGAACATGGTTGTCAAGAGCTTACCACCCACGCCCGGATTGCGCGCCGTGCCGGTGATGGCAGCTGCTGCGGCATTCCCCATACCAATGGCACCCCCGCAAGCAGCCACCCCCAAGCCCACGACAGCCCCCACGACAGAGTAGGACTTAATCATATCCACCCCGCTAAAATCTGCCCCAAAGGCCAGTCCTGCCATCGCACAAAAGAAAAGCACAAAAAACTTCATCACCAACTCCGATTTATTATTTTCCACTATTCCAAGTCGTTCTTAGAAAAGGGGATTATTGCATGCTTAAGCTTAATTTTCAAGCCAAATCTAGGTCTATTTTATGGCTTTGGGCGTGGATTTTGACAATTTTACAAGTAACCCTGCCCCCCTCGTGGAGAAAATCCGCACTCAAGCCCCTTTGCTCCCAGCAACTCTTGTGCAACAAGCTCTCCCCCCCTCTAGGCAAGCGCACAAAAGCCCCAAAATCCACGATTTTTTTGATCTCCACCTCTACGATCTCGCCAACATGGTAGGGTGGGCTCTGTGGGCTCTCTTGTTGCACCAAGTCTAAGATGAAGTGTTTAGCCCCTAAAATCCCCTCTGCATGCGTGCCCTTGATTTGGATTTGCCCACTAGCTTTGTCTAAATCTATTTGCACTTGGAAACGCTCGATGATCTCTTTGATCGTTTTGCCCGAAGGTCCAATGACCAAAGCGATTTTTTTAGGCGTGATGTTAAAGCTTTGCAAAGTGGGTAAGATTTGGGTGTTTAATACAAGGCGCTCCCTAGCCTCTTGCATGCGATCCAAAATGGCAGAGCGTGCCTTTTTAGCGTGCTCTAAAATTTCTTGGAGCCAATCTAGGCGGATACCTTGTAATTTGGTGTCCATTTGCATAGCCATGATCCCCTCTAAGCTCCCTGCGATCTTAAAGTCCATATCCCCATGCATGTCCTCTAGGGCACTAATATCGCTTAAGATTACATGTTTATCGCCCTCTAAAATCAAGCCCATCGCCACGCCCGCAACAAGGGCATGCACACCCACCCCACTGGCACACAAAGCCAAAGACCCCCCGCACACGCTCGCCATGGAGCTAGACCCATTGGACTCTAAAATTTCAGAAACAAGCCGTATGACTTGGTTTTTATCTATAATGCTGCTCTCTAGGGCGCGTTTGGCTAAGTTGCCATGCCCAAGTTCTCTACGGCTGGGTGCGCCCAGTGGAGTTGCCTCCCCCACGCTAAAGGGGGGGAAATTATAATGGAACATGAATTTTTCTTTAGTGAGGGCTTTATCATCTAAATGTTCGCGGATTTTAGCATCGCTCTCTAAGCCCAGCGTGCAAGTTACTAGGGCTTGGGTGTGCCCACGGGTAAAAAGCGCGCTCCCATGGCAATGGGGTAAAATATTAGTTTCAATGCTAATGGGGCGGATGGTGTCTAGATCGCGTCCATCGGGGCGTTTGTGTTGCTCTAAAATCTGACCCCTAATAACTTGAGCTACATAGCTACTCAGGGCACTTTGGATTTCTTCAAAAACATAGCCATGCCCTTTTTGTTCTAAATCCAAAGCGATTTCATAGGTGAGCATAGCCAGTTCGGCATGCCGTTCGCTCTTAGCCATTTGGGCGGTGATTTCCAAGACTTGGGGGTGAAAATGCTCGTGGATGAGGGCTTGTAATGCCTTGTCTTCTTTGGGCTTAAACTCTAGGGGCAGGCTGGGGGGGTTGCGCAAGGGTTCAAAGCTATGGGTGTATTTTTGGCAAGTCTCTTGGATGCGTTGGTGGGCGCAGGAAAGCACTTCTAAGAGCTGATCTTCTGGGAGGGGGTGGAAGTGTTGCCCGCATGCTTGCATTTCAATCATCAATAACGCCTCCACACTCCCGCAGACATATAAATCTAGGGTGCTCTCTTTCATGGCTGACACGCTGGGGTTAAAGACATAGTTATTGTCAATTTTACCTACCCGCAGGGCACAAAGGGGGGCATTGATGCCCATGTTAGCCAAATAAAGCGCATTGCTAGCGGCATTAAGCGCACACACTTGCAAATCGCTTTGTTGATCGTGGCTGAGGACTAAAAGGGTGATTTGGGTGGGGTAGGCGTAATTTTTGGGGAAAAGGGGGCGCAAGGAACGATCGATGATGCGTGAGGTGAGGGTTTCAAACTCGCTCATCTTGCCCTCGCGTTTGCTAAAGCCCCCCGGGAAACGCCCAATGGCATACGATCTTTGGCTATATTGCACGCTTAGGGGTAAAAAATCTGTTGTAACGGGGGTTTTATCCACCACCACAGCGGCTAGAATGATTGTCCCTTGATGTTTATACCAAAGGGAGCTGGTGGCTTGGCGGGCGGCGTAATCTGTTTTAAATTCTTCATTTCCAATTTGGATTGTGGGCATGGTTCTCCTTAGTTGATATTTTTCATGGAAGCGTTTAAAATGTCTTCGATTTCTTGTTGTGTGATGCTAATGGGGGTTTTGTAGTAATGTTCGATGGACACAAAGTATTCGGGCCGATAGACGCTCACCACGCCATCACAAAGGGTCGCTAAACGCGTGGCGACATCTTTGGGGACAATGGGCGTTAAGACATAGATATTTTTAGATAATTTAGCCATGCAGGTTTGAATCGCCAAATTAGCCGTGATGCCTGTTTCAATCCCATGATCGACAATGAAGACGCTTTTATTCCCCAAAGACTTAATGGTGTTGCCTTTTCTGAATTTGTAAATCCTAGACAAAATTTCTTCCTCATAGACTCGTTTAGCCTCGCCATAGACATAATCTAGGGTGATTTCAAAGGAATTGATGAGGTTTTCATTCATGATAATGTCCATGCTCTCACTCACCAAAGCGATCTCACATTCTCTATTGAGCGGAGCATAAATGGGCGCGCTAAAGAGAAAATCAAATGTCGTGCCTAATTTTTGGGAGAGCACATGGGCAAACTTGAGTCCATTTAAACTAGTGGCTAACACAATGGCGTTTTGGGTGTCTAAGTGGCGGATCATCACTTCATTGATGAGTTGTGATAATGCATCTTCTTGGCTAGCAAACATAAAATCATCGACTAAGTTTCCCATATTACCTCTTAAGTTGGCGGTAGGTGATGTTGGTTTTGGTGATGGGGGAGAAGTCTAGGGTTAGCTTGATGTAGTTGTTTTCATAGACTCGCAGAGGATCATTAGGATTACTGGTTAAAACAGGTCTTCTTTGATTGACAAATTCCAAGCCCACCCCAAAACAGCGAATCTTTTTGAAAAGCCCAACACGCCAATTCAAAATCACATTGTTTTCAATGTCATACCCCACAGACGCATTCAGAGCAAACCATCTAAAATCATTGCTCAAGCCCGCTTTTAAATAGTTGGAAGTGTTCTGGACGATTTTGTTGATCCCATTGTCATTAAAATTTTTCTTCACATAGTAAGAGATGTTAGCACTCAAAAACTTACGGGTGTAGTTTGCGTTGATCGACACCTCATCGATGCTGTTATAATACCACGAATAAAACAAAGTCCCGTAAATGTCCAAGCCTTTTAAAGGCGAAAAGCCGATTTTGGTTTCCATCGGGGTGCGTGCGATTGAAATTTGATCGTCAAAATCCAAAGATTGGGAGATACGCCAATACAAGAGCTCCTGTCCGCCCAAGCCATAGAGGTATTGCGTGAGATTCAAATAAAGTTGCTTGCTGGAGGGGTTGCGCGCCACAATGCTAGAGGGATTCCACACCGCATCGTAAATTTGCCCGCGGTAATCATAATCACTCAAGGTGTGCCCGGAGGCGGTGGCGACAAAGTTATTACTGGCTTGCGCGCTCATCACATACATTTGGTTATTAAATAGCCCATCAGTATAGGTGTAGTAAGCCCCGCTAAGCACTGCTTGTAACTGGATGGTGTGTAAAAACTTATTGTATTCTCTGGCTAGATCGGTGTTTAAATAGAGTGCATAACTACTTGAAAAGTAATTCCCAAATTCCCTAGACACGCCCTCAATATTGGGGACATAGCTATGTTTGGTGTTCATGATCGCCACATTCCCCGCACTGACACTATTCCAAATGCCTACAGACAAGTATTTTTTAAACAAGGAAAATTGCATCCCCAAAGGCACAGAGATTGAATTTTGCACATACCCATAGCCCACCTGACGCACGATATTATTGAATTGGTAATCTAGGGAGTAAAGGAGGTGTTTCCAGCCCAAAGGGGCTAAATACTTGTGGTATTGCAAATTGGGTAAGGATTGGAAGGTGGTGTTATTGTTGATCTTGTTGAGGTTTAAAAAGTATTTGAGATAAAAGCCATAAAAATGGTTATTGGTTTGGACATAGTAGTTCCCACGGGACATGTGGGTCGCATCCGTGATGCGTTTATTGACCTTTTCAAAACGCACATAGTCCAAATCGTTCATGTAAAGAAAATCCAAATAAAAGGCGTTGTCTAAGGGGTGGTGCAACTTAAAATATTTTTGCAAAGTTTGGCGGCTAGCGTTCATGGTTTCAAACCCAAAGACATTTTGGTTTCTCAGATCGTAAAGTTTGGTGTATTTATCATAGTTGTAAAAATAACGCATGTTGAATAAAAACTTGTCTTGGTGGGAATTGATGACTCTAGCTTGGAAGTTGATTCCCAAACCCCTTTTAGATCGAATCTGGGGGGTGAAAGTCATATCCCATGAATCTTTGGGCGCGACATAGACGGGCTGTAAATAAATAAAGCCGGCTAGATTGGAAGTCCCAAATTCAGGGTATAAAAGCCCGCTAGCCCGCTTGGTGCTGGTGGAAACAAAGACATAGGGCAGATAAAGGACTGGAATGTTCCCCAAAAAGATTTTGGAATTCCACAGCGATAAATGCGACTTGGTTGCATTAAAATGCCCCGAAGAAGCCCGGACATGCCAGATGGGGTTATCAATGCTGCACCCGGAGGTGGTGAGATTTTTAATGTGGTATTTGTCATTGTCAGCATGGGCGATGTCGGCACTAATCCAAATCCCCGTAACGCTATCTTGCACATAGAAAGGAAAAATGAGCTCATATTTTTCATTGAGCTTGATTTTCACATGTTCGCTTTGCACCAAGAGCCCCTCACCCCGATACACCCGCACATGCCCCTCTAAAGTGGCTTCTTTCTTTTTGGTGTCATACACCACTTGATCGGCTAGGATATAGACATCGTAGTTGAGTAGAATCGCATGCCCGCTAGCCGTAACAATATTATTTTTGGCTTCCACATGGTCTGCCATGAGTTCAAAAATCTTGTGGTTTTTCTTATCAAATTTTTGCACAGCCACTTGTTGCTTACTCTGTGCTAAGACCCACAGCAACGCCAACAAAAGAAAAAAGCGCAACACCATTCATTTCGTTACAATAACAAGGGTTTTGGCATGCCTGTCATGGAAAGCCCGCCCAAATTTATCTTTGGAAAAAAAGGCGATGGGGTAGAAAAACAATAACTCTTTGAATAACCAACGCTTCAATCTAGCACTCAAGGGGGGTTTATCCCAAGTTTTCAAGGCAACCACACGCAAGTGGAACACAAATTTACCAATAGTGGTCCCCAAAAAACCCATCAAGAGCATTTCATAAAATCCATGCACCACCACGCATAAAAGCAAAAAACGCAAGGATAAATAAGACTCCAGCAACTGCCCCAAATGCAACGCCGATAACCAACGCACATTCAAATCCCATGCCAAAAACCCCACCCACAACAAATCCACCAAAAACGCCCCCAACCTCCATGTATAAGGAGCGATCACCAAGTGCTCTTTATAGAGCACCTCTTCTATTTTTTGCTCGTCCATAATGATACGCCCATTAAAGCGCGCCAATATCCTCTCTAAATTGCATGCCCTCAAACTGCACTTTTTTAACCAAACCATAGGCATGGTTTTTAGCCTCTGTGAGAGATTTGCCCTTACCCACACACACGCACACCCGTCCCCCAGAGACCACAAACAAGCCATTTTCTTGGGCGATTTTACCCAAATCCAAATGCCCGGTTTTTTCATCAAAGGGATCGATATAAACACTCTGCCCTTGTGAGATTTTATAAGGGTAATCTTTGGATGCTAACACCACGCCTAGGGAATGTTGGTGGTGTAGTTCCAAGTGTAAATTTGGCAAAGTGCCCGCAATCGTGGCTTCACACAGATCCAAAAGAGGGGTTTTAAGCAGGGGCAAGAGCACACTACATTCCGGATCGCCAAAACGCACATGGCACTTCAATAAATAAGGCTCTAATTGCCCCTCTGTTGGCACCACCATGATTTCTACAAACAACACACCCACAAAGGGCGTGCCCTGCCTAACCATCTCATCTAAAATAGGCGTAACAATGGTGGAGGCAATTTTTTGCTTGAACGCCTCATCGCAAAAATGGGTGGGGGCAAAGGCTCCCATCCCCCCCGTGCGGGGTCCATTGTCTGAGAGTTGCTTATAATTTTGGCATGGAGGCAATAATAAAAAATCTTGGTGGTGTGCCAAAGCCAAGATCGAGAGCTCAAAGCCCTCCAAATATTGCTCCACCACAACCCTAGAGTGTTTTTCTTGCACAAAAAAGCGTTCTAAAGCCAGCTGGGCTTCTTGTGCGTTTTTAACAATGACGATGTTTTGAATCAAGTCATCTGGTCCTATCACAAGCGGGAAATGACAATCTTGCACCTGTTCTCTGGCTGTGTCGTAGTCTTGTGCAATAAAAAAAGGGGAAGTGGGGATGTTTAAATTCAAGGCTAAATTCTTGGTAAAACTCTTAGAGGCTTCTAGGATACTCACCTTTTGGCTAGGTCCAAAAACTTTAATTTCTGCTAGGGCTAATGCATCGCTTAGCCCCTCGATTAAAGGCTCTTGAGGCCCAATCACCACCAAGTCAATGTGTTTATCTGTAGCAAAACGGATAATTTCTTCATGATTTTCTAATGCGATATTTTCGCCAATGCTCTGTGTGCCCCCATTGCCCGGAGAAAAATAAATATCGCCTATACGGGCATCTTCTCTAAATTTACGCCCCAAAGCATATTCTCTAGCACCACCCCCAATGATTAGAATCTTCTTTTTCATTCAGTCCCTATTTTATCAATCCACCCAAACGACCGTTACTATTCTTGCGTAGTTCAAAGAAGCTACAACCTAGGCTAAGAGGGTTCTCTTAGGTGGCAGATTCTACCAAAGAAAATACCAAATCACACAAAAACCACTACAATTAGCCTAATCTAATGAATAAAAGAACTTGCCAATGTTAGAAACACGCATCGTCCAGGCATCTTTACAATGCTGGAGTCCATTATAATTGAAATTTGCTTAAGCTATCACCATAAAAAACACGGCTCAAAATAAGACCCTCTGGAGCTAGGGGCATGCGATAGATATGCCTTTTAAGCCCAATTTGATCGCTCAAATCTGATAAGCTCATTTTGCCCAAACTACATGCCAAAGCCGCCCCCACCATCAAGCGCACCTGTGCCCTTAAAAAGGCATTGGCCTCCACAACCACCACGACACAGGGCAAATTACAGATCGCATGACCATAACAAGATGCCTTGTAGATCGTGCGGATCGTGCTTTTAGGATCGCTGCCTTGTTTGCAAAAATACCCAAAATCATGCGTGCCCACAAATAAATCTAGGGCTTTTTGCAAATCATGCAAGCTCCCATGTGGGTGGGGGGTGATGTAGCGGGTCAAAAAGGGGTTGGGCACTTTGGGGGCTAGGACATAGCGGTAAGTTCTTTTGAGTGCCCAAAATCTGGGGTGGAAGTCCAGCGGGGCGGGGCTGATGGCCTTACAAACAATGTGGGGGGCAAGTTTGGCGGGCAGATAATGGGCTAATTTGGCACAATCTATGGGCAAGTGCGTGGCAAAGGAGATCACTTGGTGGCTGGCATGCACGCCCCTATCAGTGCGCCCCGCAGCCAAAATGGGGCTAGCAATCCCCAAACTCAAAAGGGCTTGTTCTAGCTTGCCCTCCACACTTGGCAAACCCTCTTGTTTGGCAAACCCGCAAAAGGCACTCCCATCATAGGCGAGCACCATTTTAAAGCGTTGCATCAATAAAAACGCACAATGATGCGCCTATAGAGCGCATACGACCCCAAGAGCCACACGATGGGCAAAATCGCAACAAAAATCAAGGGGGCATCTTGGCTAATCACATGCATGCACAAAAAATAAATCCCCACAGCCAAGAGCACATAAATATAAGAGAGATTTTTAGAAAAACGCGGATTGGCAATCCCAAAAGTGGGGATGAGAAAAATACTAGCCAAGGGGAAGAGCGCAACCAAAATAGCTTGGGTGAAACGCCTTTTTTGGTTTTTGTTTGCATCTTTGCCAAAAGCACTTTTCCAGTAGCCAATGTAGTCATGGGAGTGCAAAAAGACCGGATTTTTGCTACTAGAGGAGGCGATTCTATTTTTTAAAATGAGTTGCCCAAATTGGACCTTGCGTAATTGATCTTTTTGGGCAAAATAGGCATTCCCATGTTCTAATTGGAGTTCAAACACGCCCTGCTGGTTTTTGATCTGCCCTTGTTTGGCAATAATAAAACTCTCTAGGGCTAACCCCTTGTGTGAAAACAAAATCACATCATTAAAGATATTCCCTTCATTGCTCCCAATATAAACCAGCCAATCGCCCAATTTCTGCCCAAATTCGCCCGGGTGGATATTCACATCGATCTTTTCTTTCTTAGCCTGAATAAAGGAATAATACGCACTCTTAGAAGCGGGGACCAAAATTAAAGAGAAGATAAGCAAAACCACGCTCACAAACAAACACAGAGGCAAAAAGGCTTTCACCAAACTTTTAGGCGAGATACCCAAAGAAAAAAAGACCAAGAGTTCATGGTCATAGGAGAGCCGCGCTAATCCAATGGCACACGCCCCAAAAAAGGTGATGGGGATAATGAAAAAGATCGTCCCGGGCAAGGAGTAGATGTAGAGTTGCACCAAATCCAAAAAACTCAATTTGACCACTAAAGTTACGCTGGCAATGCCAATGAGCATCACAATCGAGGCGATGAAAAAGAGCACCAAAAAGAAAGAGAAAAACACTTGTGAGATGGCATAAAACATATAGGATTTAGCCATCTGCATGGACAACTCCTAAGAGGTTAAACACCCCGTTCAATCCCATCTAAAATGGGCACAAATAAGCAACGATCCAGCACCTGATCCACCACCAAAACCCCGCCTTTTTTAATAAAACGGGTGATCTTTTGGGCTTGGTTGTCCAAAATGGGAGCCACTAAAATACCCCTCTCTTCAAGTTGATCGCTGAGTGCCGCAGGGATACTATGCGTGCAGGCAGAAAATAAAATGCGATCATAGGGGCCATACTCGCTCCAGCCAAGTTGCCCATCTCCTAGCTTGGTGTGGATATTGGTCGCCCCCAGTTTTCTAAAGCGTTTCTTAGCCTCCACCAAGAGTTTTTCAATGCGCTCAATGCTGAAGACTCGCCTAAAGAGTTTGGAGAGCACCATGGCTTGATACCCGCTCCCACACCCAATTTCTAAGACACTATCCGCCCCTTGAGGCTTTAAAAATTGGGTCATCTTAGCCACGGTCAAAGGGGAGCTAATGAACTGATCGGCCCCCATTGGCAAGGCATCCAAGCTATAAGCTAGCTGTTTAGAGGGGACAAATTCCTCGCGATTGATCGCACAAATGGCGTTTTTAATGGACTCTTCTAGGTTAAAGCGTTGGGCGATCGCCTCGCACATGTGTGCGTTCTTAATTTGGAACACTAAAACCCTTCAAAACTCAAACTGCCCTTAGAGTAATTGCTCACTCTAGCCTCAAAGAAGTTCGATCGGTGGCTATTAAAATTAGCAAACTGATCCACCCATTTAAGGGGGTTCTTGGTGTGATAAAGTTTGGGCAAACCCACAACGGCTAAACGCGTATCAGCCAAGTATTCAACATACGCCCTAAGCGCTCTGGGGTTGAGATCCAAAATCTCGCCTTGCGTGATATAAGCCCCCCAAGCACTCTCCAAATCCACCGCTTCTTTAAACATGGCGATCACTTCTTCAATGAGATCGGGGCTAAACAAATCTGGACGCTCTTTTCTCAAAGAATTAATCATATTTTGGAACAAACTCAAATGCGTAACCTCATCTCTTTGGATAAAGCGGATCATCTGTGCCGAACCTAGCATTTTACCCCCCCTAGCGAGTGCATAAAAAAAGCTAAACCCGCTGTAAAAATAAATGCCCTCCAAGATTTGGTTAGCAAACAAGACTTTTAATAAATTACGCTCCGTGTGATCATGGGCTAAATCCATATACACCTGTGCCACGCAGTCATTTTTATTTTTCAACGCCTCATCGGTGCGCCACATTTCATAAATTTCATCGCTATTAGCGCTAATGCTCTCCACCATGACCGCATAGCTATGGCTGTGCAACGCCTCTTCAAAAGCTTGGCGCACCAAGCATAAATTAATTTCTGGGCTGGTGATGAAGGGATTGACATTGTCAATTAAATTATTGGTTTGCAAGCTATCCATGAAAATGAGCTGGGCGAGCGCGCGATCGTAGCCGATTTTCTCTTGCTGGGTGAGCTTGAGGTAGTGGTTTTTATCCCCATGCATGCTCACCTCCTCAGGAAACCAAGTGTTAGTCAGCATGGTTTTCCAAAGCTTAGTAGCCCATGGGTATTTAATTTGGTTGAGATCAAACATGCTCGTGGGGTTGCCTCCAAAGATTTGGCGATCCTGTGCGCGTTCTGTGGAGTGGGGGTTATAAATTTTTTTACGCCCTAAGGTCTGTTTTTTCATCAATGCCTCTTATCACAATTTGGAGGGCGATCATACTTTAAAGTAGCTGATCCCTACATAAATAGTTTTTTTTCAGTGGTTTTTAAACTTATGGGGGGTAGAATGACGACTTTTACAAGCGGAAGTGGCGAAATTGGTAGACGCACCAGACTTAGGATCTGACGCCGCAAGGCGTGGAGGTTCGATTCCTCTCTTCCGCACCATCACCCTAAAATCTTTTGGCGCACCACCCAATCATAAAGTCGATCAGGCAAGCATTTTTTAGCCCACACCAATAAATGGGCGTGTTTGCCCACCAAATAACGCGTTTTGGGGCGGGGGGCTTGCAAGGCTTGCAAAATGCATGCCGCGATCACTTGGGGTTTTGTAGCCCTTTGGTAGGTTTGCTTGTAAAAGGCACTAGCCTTTTGGCACTCCACATCATAGGGGCTCTTAGGATCGGGGGTGTAGGCATTCAGCGTGCCTTGATCCCATTTGGTCTCGATGGCCCCGGGCTCAATGAGCACCACCTGCACCCCAAAGGGGATGAGCTCGGCGCGCAAACAATCGCTATAAGCCTCTAGGGCGTATTTGCTGGCATGGTACCAGCCTAAAAAAAGCGTGGTGGATCGCCCCGCACTGGAGGCAACATTGATGATCTTGGGGCTAAGATGGGTATTTTGGCGCAAGGTGGGCAATAATAAAGAAGTGAGTTGGGCGATGCTAAACAAATTGACTTGGAAAAGGGCTTTTGCCTGCTCTAGGCTATGTTCCTCCAAGCTCCCTAGCAAGCCATAGCCGGCATTGTTGATGAGCGCGCTAATTTGGGAGTCTCGATTCAAAATCTTGCCAACCACCTGCTTAACCTGTGCTTCATCGCTCAAATCACAATCTAGGCGCACACAATTAGGGTGTTGCAATACCTCTAGGGTGCTCACTTTCCTAGAGATCGCATAGAGTTTATAGCCTTTTTCTAGCAATAACAAGGCACATTGCAACCCGATTCCACTGCTCGCCCCTGTTAGCACCACGCTAGCCATGTTGTTTCCTCAAGTATTGTTCCCACGCATAGGCACTAGAAACAATGTTTTTTAGGTCGTCAAACTGGGGTTTAAAGCCAACCTCTAAGATTTTGGCATTGTCAGCAATCAAAGAGCTTGGATCGCCTGCACGCCTGGGCGCAATTTGCACCTTAAAATCCACCCCAGAAACTTCCTTAACTTGCTCAATCACCTCCAGCACGCTATAACCCCGACCATAGCCCACATTGTAGATGGCACTTTGGCGGGTGTCTAGCAAAGTATTAAAGGCTTGCACATGGGCTAGAGCGAGATCGTCGATGTGGATAAAATCACGCACACAAGTCCCATCGGGTGTGGGGTAGTCATCCCCAAAAATGTACATAGAGGGGCGTTTGTGTGTGGCGCATTCACAGGCAACCTTGATTAAGTGGGTGGCATTTTGGGCGCGTTGCCCCAAGCCAAAGGGGGTTGTGTAGTCATTAAAATGAGTCGCCCCGGCGACATTAAAATAGCGCAAAATTGCGCATGAAAAATCCTCTGCTAGGCTGGCATCTAATAACATGCGTTCTGCCATCATCTTAGAAGCCCCATAAGGGTTGATGGGATTTAAGGGGGCTTGCTCATCTACGGGGCGATCGCTGGGTTCATAAACGGCTGCACTGGAGGAAAATACAAAATGCTTGATGCCATGCTGGATACAGAGCCTAACTAGATTTAAAGTGTTGTGCGTGTTGTTTTCATAGTAATCTAAGGGCAGGCGTGTGGATTCTTCTACGCTGATTTTGGCTGCAAAGTGCAACACGCCTAAGATGGGGTGCTTGGCTAGCACTTGGCTTAATGCATGCGTGTCGTTTAAATCCAGTTGTGCAAACTCCACCCGATTAGGGGCGTAATTTTGCAAACTTTGCAAATGAATTTGAAAGCCCGTACTCAAATTATCCACAATGAGCAGAGAATAGGGGGTTTTTTCTAAAAACCAACGCGCCACGCCCGAACCAATATACCCACAAGCCCCAGTCAAAAGCAACATAGTGATCCCTAAACCATTTTAACCCGATATTATCTAAAATCCACTAAAATAACGCCATTTTGAATCAAGGAGCTCCTATGGGAAACACGGAAGAGTTAGTGATGGACACCACCGCTAGTGTGGGCGACCCTAGACAGCTGGTGATGTCTTTTTTGGTTACCCCCACGATGGTGAATTTTAACAATGTCATGCACGGGGGGGAGTTGCTTAATCTCTTGGATAAAGTCGCTTATGTATGTTCCACGCGCTATTGTGGGTATGGCACGGTTACCCTGAGCGTGGATCGCGTGTTGTTCAAACACCCCATCCCCATCGGGACTTTGGTTACCTGCTTTGCCAGCGTGAATTATGTGGGTACTAAGAGTTGTGAGGTGGGGATCAAGGTGATCTGTGAGGATTTTAAAACCAAAGTCGCCACCCACACCAATAGCTGTTACTTTACGATGGTGGCGATGAAAGATGGCAAAACCATCGCTATGCCCCCCTTCACCCCCCGCACGGACAAAGAAAAAGAGCGTTACGAAAGGGCGATTAGACGCAAGGAAGCCCTTAAGAGCACCCAAAAGACGGCGTTGAAAAAATAAGGCAAATCCAAAATATCTAGGCTAGGGATTGAGGCGAATCCCGACCCCAAAGCGGTTAGAGAAGACATCGTATTCGTAGAGTCCATCTCCATAGCCATTAAAATACTGCATGTAAAGCCCGACAAAGCGACTGATTCTGAAGGTATAACCGATACGAATCGCCCCATGCCAGCGTTTGTAGCGCCAATATTGCGTGAAAATGTCATAAATGCGCATTTCAAAATGATGCCGCCCCCGCCTATAGTCAATAAAAGCGTTCCCATAACCCATAAAATCAATCAAATTCGGGTTGGATTGGTTATAAGGGATATAGGGCCAGTAAGCCACTCTAATTTTGAGCCCCCCCTTTTGCCATGTGAGTTTGAATACGGGGCGCTGCCCGGCACTCACTGAGCGACAACCCCCATCAAGCCCTCCTTGCTGGACAATTATTTGCTTATTCTCTTCTGTGATATGCACAGGTGTCCCCGGAAAGGCATCAGTGGGATTCCCATTTTTAAAAGGCTGGTAGCACTGCCTGCCCCCAATGCCATTAGAAATATGTTGCCAACCAATCCAAAACTCACTCAGACGCCCCATCTTTTCGGTGAAAAAGGGGATATTGAGCGGATAGACATAAATGAGCTCGGGCATGTAATTGACCATGCGCATGGGCGCGCTTTGGGGGTTGTTATAAATTTGGAACCAGTTGGTTTGGGTGTAGGCTAAATAGAGTGTGCCGGTGGTGAAGAGAAAATGCCGGATAACCGGGACTCTAAAACTCACTTGGAATTTAAATTCGGTGCTTTGGTAGCGGTTAATGCTGGGGAAATACCACTGGTAAATGGGGGTAAAGCTATGGTAAAAGGGCATAAAGTAAGTCCCACGGTATTCCATAATATCCAAGTATTTTTTAGCAAAGTCGCTTAAGATATTGACTTTTTTGGGCTTTCTGGGGGGCACACTCCAAGAGTCTTTTAAGCCATAAAACCATGGCTTGTAAAAATCTGGGTACTGAGGACCGGTTGTATAACCCTTGTGGGCTAATTGCGAGGGGCTTAGGCGGTTATTAGCCTCCTCACCCCCTAAAAAACAAAGATAAACACAGCCTGTTAGGAAAACCCTACGCATGGGCTAACTTTTCTTAAGTTGTAAAAATAAAATGAGGATCATCACCACCGGTGCCACAAAACGCACGCCAAAAATCCACACCTGAAACCCCAAACGGGTTAAAAAGCGTTTGCTGGCTTTATAAATGCGTTTTTGATCTAAGACCCACCCTAAGAAAACCACCGAGAACAAACCCCCCAAGGGCATTAAGACAGACGAGGCGCTAAAATCTGCCCAATCAAAAATGTTCCTACCCCCAAAGGTGAGAGCGGATGCATAATCTTTGTGGATTGACAAGATCACCAAAATCCCCACAAAATAAATCCCTAGACCCACTAAAAAACAAGCTTTGGCGCGACTCCATTTCAAGTGATTCATCAAGTATAGGGCTACGGGTTCTAGCATGGACACCGTGGAGGTGATCCCTGCAAAGATGAGGGCTAAGAAAAATAAAAAGGCAATGATCGAACCGGCTAAGCCCATTTGATAAAAGATCAAAGGCAAAGAGATAAAGACCAGCCCCACCCCCTGAGAGGGCTCCCCATTGAAGTTAAAAATGAAGGTGAATATCATCAACCCGGCAATTAAAGAGATGGCAATGCCGGGCAAGACCACCCATAGCGAACTGCCTAGCAAGTTTTCATCAGACTTGGTAAAAGCCGCATAGGTGGTGATCGTGCCCACCCCTAGACTCAAAGAGAAAAACATCTGCCCCAACGCATCTAAAAACACCCTTAGGTTAATTTTGCTGGTATCAAAGACAAACATATAATGCATGGCTTGCGAAAAGCTAGGTAGAGTCATAGCATAAACAAGCAAACCGATAAAAACAAGAAACAACAAGGGCATCAGCCACAAGCTCAGTCGCTCAATCCCCTCTTTAATCCCCTTAGAAACAATCCAAACGGTCAGCCACAACCACACACTAAAGCCCAAAATCTGCCAAAATAAATCCTCAGAACTCAAGTGCGCAAACGCCTCTTTAGACATTGCCAAAGAAGAGGGCAGATTAAAGCTCACCTTGATCAAGTAGTAAAACACCCAGCCTAGCACCACCGTGTAAAAAGACAGAATAAGAGGTCCGCCTAGCAAAAAGATCGCGCTAAACCCCCAAATTTTCTTGTGCTTGGTATCTAGGTGTTGGTAGCAAGAAACCACATCTTTACGCCCCAAGTTGCCAATGATCATATCAGCAAGCAACATCGTAATCCCCAAGCTTAGGGTTAAACCCAAATAGAGCAAGACAAATGCCCCGCCCCCATTGCTCCCAGCCATGTAAGGGAAACGCCAAATGTGCCCTAGCCCAATGGAGCTCCCCAAAGTAGCTAAGATGAAACCTAACTTTGAAAAACCCATGCTAGTCCTGCAAAATTTTCACAGCCCAAATCACCAAAATCACAATAGGTGCGATGAACTTGAGCAAGAACACCCACACAGCAAACATCCAGCGGCTCAAAAAGTGCAAACTCACTGCATAGAGTTTTGTTCTGCTCACCACCCAGCCCACAAAGAGCACAGAAACCAACCCCCAAAAGGGCATTAAAATCGAGGTGGAAAAAAAGTCTGCCAAGTCAAAGAGGCTTTTGCCAAAAAATTTTAGATGAGTCCCATACTTGGCATCCAAAGAGAAAATGAGCACCACACCGATGACAAAGACTATCCCAGTAAGCCCCCATGTCGCTTTAAAACGCGAATAATTCTTATCCACCAAATACTGCACGGGGGGTTCTAAAAGGGCAATGGTGGAGGTGATCCCTGCAAAGGCTAGGGCGCATAAGAACAAAATAGACACCACGCTCCCCATTATGCCCATCTTAGAAAACACCACAGGTAAGGACACAAAGATCAAGCCCGCCCCTTGTGAGGGGTTAGCCCCATATTCAAACACAAAGGTAAAGATCATCAAGCCCGCCATTAAAGAAATGGCAATCCCGGGCAAGACAATCCACACCGCACTTTTGAGCAAATCCTGTCTGCGGTGTGTTGATGAAGCATAGGCGATGTTGATTCCAATGCCCAAACTCAAGGCAAAGAACACCTGCCCTAGCGCGCTCACAAAGACCTTTTGATTAAACTCTGCTAAACGAATCCCAAACATAAAATCGAGGGCTTTTTTAAAGGAAACCTGCGTGGAGGCATAGATAAGCAAGCCTATAAAGATGATGAATAAGAGGGGCATTAAGACAAAATTGAGTTTCTCAATGCCATCTTTAACCCCCCTAGAGACCACCCAAGCGCTGAGTAAGAGGGTGATAGCAAGCCCGATAATCTGCATGCCAACAGAATGCTCTAAAAGATTGGTGAAAATCTGTTTTGAGGCTCCAATATCTGTGGGCAAGTTGAAACTCACCGCTCCTAGATAGTAAAACACCCAGCCTAGCACGATCCCATAGAAGGTCAAGATAATGGGTCCAGTGAAGAGCATCAGCCCCGCATAACGCCAAGTTTTGCGCTCAGGATTAGGGTCTAGCTCTGCAAAGGCAGCCGCGACATCTTTTTGGGTGCTCTGGCCAATCACCATTTCAGCAATCAGCATGGTAAGCCCAATTGTGAGTGAGAGGATCAAAAAGAGAATCACAAACCCACCCCCACCACTGGTGCCTGCCATGTAGGGGAAACGCCAAATGTGCCCGAGCCCTATTGAACTGCCTAAAGCAGCTAATACAAACCCTAGTTTTGAAAAGCTATTCACCAAAACTCCTTTCTCTTGATATTAAAAAAGTGCTCATTCTAGCACAAAAAAAATTAAGGTTTAATATATCTTTACAAAATCATGCTAATTGTAGAGATTTTATCCAAAAAAGGGAATCTATGCGTCTGCGGGTTTATTATGAGGATACCGATTGTGGCGGGATTGTCTATCATGCCAACTACTTTAAATATTGCGAACGGGCTAGAAGCGAGGTGTTTTTTAAAGCGCACTTGATCCCCCAAGACCAAGAATGCGCCTTTGTGATTCAGAGCTTACAAGCCCAATTTAACGCACCGGCCATGTTGGGCGATAGTTTGGAGGTTAAAACGCAACTTCTAGCCCTTAAAAAGGTGAGTGTATCCCTCCAACAAGACATTTTTAAGATCACCCCCCAAAAACCCGAATTGCTTTTTAGCATGCAAATCAAAATCGGCTTTATCCACCTCCCCACCAAAACCCCCACACGCATACCCCCTCACTTTGTAAGGCTTTTACATGGACTCCAATAAACCCCAAATCACCTACCCCACTTTGTGGGAATACCGCTTGATTACCGATGATCCTAGAGCCCTTCTAGAACAACTCCCCCAAATTTTGGGCAGGCAAGACTACAAAGCGGATTTAAACCACATGAGCACACATGGCAAATACACCAGCTTGCAACTCTGCTTAGAGGTGCAAAGCCAAGAGGAACGCGATCGTCTTTTTAGTGCCCTTAGCACCCATGCGTTTGTAAAATGGGTGCTTTGAGAGTGGGCTTTTCTAGCGGCGGCAAGGCTAAAGAGAGATTAGAAATGTCTAGGTAGTAGAAAATATCCTTGTTATTTTCATAGCCCGTAATGATGAGTTGCCCCCTAACAAAGGCCAATGCACTGGGGTTGTTAATGGCACTGGGCAAACCATAGACATCGATGATGCGCCCATCTAAAGGGTTAATCACCAAGAGGGTATTATATGCCTTGCTGAGCGCAAATAAACGCCCTTGGTAAAAGGCTAGCCCAGCAATATAAAACTCGGAGAGCGAACGCCCCTCTTTGAGGGGGTTATTGCTGGAGGTCTGCACCACCCGCTCAAAACCCAAGCCCAAATCTTGATCGAGCATGCCAATTAAAATCAACTGCTTGTAGCGTTTGTTAGGCACGGTGAGCATGTAGGTGTAAGTCCCATCACTGCGCGCACTCAGCACATAGTAAGTAGAAGCACGGCTTGTTCTTAAGCGGTTGCGCCCGATCTCATCAAAATGGTGTGCGCCTTGTAAGAAATTGGGGAAATTATTTTTTGCTTGGGGGTTATACAAAACATCCACACTGCTTTTATTAGCCCCCATCAAGCGGATCACATTCCCCACCATATTTGCCCCGACAAAATTTTCCACCGATACAGAATAATCCTTATCCAACACCAAATGTGCCAACACCTTGTTTAAATCTTGATTGACAATATAAAGCCCCTCTTTTTGGGTGCTCACCAAAAAAGCGTTTTTGAGGATCGCATTGTGTCCGGCAAAGGTATCGGGCGAAAAGCTAAAGGGGGCGGGTTTGAGTGCTGGGGCGCACCCATCAGTCTCTTGTGTATTGCCAAGAGGATTAGCAGGCATGGCAAGGGTGAGGCTAGAGGGGCTAGATGTTAAAGGTTGGAGGGGATCAGATGGGGGG
>NZ_FZLB01000035.1:0-20319 GCF_900196775.1 Helicobacter bizzozeronii | reverse complement strand
TGCACTCGCAAATGGTTAGAGTACTTATCATGGTTTTCTATATCCAGTCACCCTTTACGTCTTTGCTGACTAGCTGGCCGTCCAGTTCAAACTATTTTGTCGGTAAGGACATATCGGTGTGTTGAAGACGTGTGTGTTAGCTGTGTGGGATATAGTTGTAGTGTGGGGGGTTTTTTTCGGGGGGGGGGTTGGTAGGGGGGGAGTGAGAGGAGGGGTGAGGTGGAGGTGAGTATCAAAACCACGAAAGCCTAAAGCAGGTCCAAGAGAGAGTCCAAAACTTCCTTAAAGAGAGCCAAAAGGCTAGGACAAATGTGCAGGTGCGCGCCCCGCTTGAGGATTTGCAAGGGGTATTTGAGGAGGCGGTGCGAACACGCAACTTCTTAAAAGTCTTGCAGGGCTATATGCCAGAAAACGCCCAAGAGATACAGGGCTTTATTAATCAGATTGAGCAATTTTTAAAACGCGATGCGAGTTTTCAAATCGCCTTTGTGGGCACAATCAAGGCGGGCAAGTCCACCTTGATTAATGCGATGCTCAAAAAGGATTACGCCAGCGTGGATGTCAATCCTGAAACCGCCGTGCTCACTAAGTTTAAATACGGCTCTAAGCCCCTTGCCACCATCAGTTTTTACACCTCCGCCGAGTGGGCGCAACTCTTGGAGAGTGCCAAGCAGAGCGGAGGGAATTTCTTTAGGGAATACCACCAATCCCAAGCCGATCAAGAAAAGGAGAAGTGGCTAGGGATGTCTGCTATCAGCGAGCCCTTGAGTAAAGAATGTTTGGCTAAATACACCTCCTCTAGATCACCCGTGCATTATTTTGTCAAAGAGGTTACCATTGAGTTCCCCGAGTTCCCCTATGAGAAAAACATCGTCTTTGTGGATACCCCGGGCTTGAATGATGCCGTGCGCTACCGCTCGGATGTTACGCGCAACTATATCCAACGCGCCAATGTGGTTTTAATGTGTGTGAATTGCACCAATTTGCGCGATCAGGAGGTGAAGACGCTTTATAAGATTTTTGACAACACCTGCGGGCATCCAGAGAAGGTCTATACTTTGGGGACGCGTTATGACGGGCTCAACAACCCCGCCAAAGATTGGGCAAAGATCAAAGCCAAATGGACGGAGTGGCTAGTCGTGGATCACAGCGGTAAGGGCAAAACGGGTTATAGCCCTAAACTCGCTGAGCAAAACATCATCCATGTTTCTGGGCATTTGTCCTTGCTTTGCACAATGGCACAGCAAGGCACATTGGGCGCAGAGGAGGAGAAACAGCTTAAAAAGCTGTGCTATGGGTTTTTTGAAGATGGCAATGTAGCCCCCCACCTCAACGCCCTGCAAAAAATCTCTAATGTGGAGGCGATCCACCAAAGGATTAAAGAGGATGTTTTGGAGGGTGCCCAACACGAAATCTTAGAGGACACGCGCAGGAGTTACAGCGCGATCCAGCAAGAAATGAAGGGCTATTTTGGACACCACGCCCAAAGTTTGGGCGAGGATTACACCAGCGCGCGCGGGGACACCGCCCAAATCAACGCCAAGTTAGAGAAGGATAGGCGCAAGTTAAAGGACTTGGAAGAATCCAAGCGGGAGTTTGAGTTTTTGATCAGCGATTTTGATGCCGAATCCAAAAAGGTCTTAGACAATTTGGACGCGCAGATTGAGAAAATCATTAAAGAAAGCGGGGTGTGAAATGGGATTTTGGGGCAGTGTTTGGGGTGCGGTTAAGAGTGCTTGCAGTTGGGTAGCAGAAAAGGTTGGAAGTATCTTTAGTTCTGGCAGAGAAACCGCTAGTGCAGTGGGGCAGACCCCCGCTTTCAATGCTAGCAGTTACGATGATGACGATGATGAGGAATATTCAGGGCGATCGTCTGCAGAGGTTGCTCAAGAGCTCAACCAAATTTTAGCCACGCTCAAGGAAAAGGCTAGAGAGATGGCACAAGAGCCCAAACAAGCCTTGACCAACCAATGCGATGGCATGTTTAATTTCTTGGTCGAGGAGATTTACAAAATGGGGCGCAAGCGCGATCTGCACTCCCTATTGCAAAATATCAACAAACGGCGCAGTTCTCTATCTAAGGACATCAACGGCTTTCACGAGAGACTTTACACCAAGATCAGCCTAGACGATCCCAAGTGCCAAGAAATCTTTGCCCTCAGTGCAGGCAAGGAAAAAGAGGAGCGGATGGACAAGCTCATTAAACAGGTGCTCCAAGACTCCCTAAGGGGGTTTCAAGCAGAGGTTAGGGAGAAGTTGCAGGGCTCGATTGCCAGCGTGAAGGAACGCTTAGAGGATGAGCTGGCTAAGGAAGACAAATTCATCCACCACAGCTACACAGCCTTAAAAGACATCCAAGAGGCAAGCGATGTGGCTCAAAAAGAGCAAAAGCAATTAGATTTGGCTTTTGAGTTTTTTAGCGCAGCCTATGCCCGCCAGCAATTCGGGCGTTAAACACGGGGCTTAAATGGCAACAAAAGAGCAGACCCGCAAGGAGTTAGAGGGGATTTTAACCAAGTGGCGTGCAAGGGTTTTAGCCTTTTTTGATGGGCTCGCTCTAGAGGTGTTGCGCACACATTTTATCGCCTTCGATCGCTTGCTAGCGGGCGTGGATAAGAGGAGTCCTTTATTCAAGGACATTTTTAACCACCAAGTGGCTATCTTTAAGCATATCCGCTGTTTTTGTGAGAAATTGCATGCCCAAATTAGCCTAGACGATCCCAAGTGCCAAGAAATCTTTGCCCTAAGTCCGGGGCGCAACAAAGAGGATCAAATGCAAGAACGCCTAGCCCAAGTGCTCAAAGACTCCCTACAAGAGTTTAAAGGGAATGTGCGCCAATCGATTGTAGCTGTGCAGAGGATATTAAAGAACCGCCTCAATAAAGAAACAAATTTGCTTGAGCCCTGCTCTAGGCGCGTTAGGGGGTTAGAAATTCAAAGTAAGGGGCGGGAAAAAAGGGCGTTAAAATTTGCCTTTAAACACTTCATCGCCTCTTATGATTTGCACGCCTTGCAAACCCCTAAAAACGCCGCAAAGAGGCGATGATGCACCACTTTATCCTCAACAGCACAAAGGCGGATTTTTACCAGTATAAGGGCAAGAGATACGAAAGATTGGGGCTAAAAGAGCCAGAGGACGATGAGGAAAGGCAATTATTAGAGATCGCTAAGCGTTACCAAAACAACATTAAGCGCATAGAGGCACGCCTGCAACAGTATTTAGAAACCCAACTCAAAAGCTACACGCATTTGCGCTTTGAAACCCTCAAAAGTGCGGACATCACACTTAATTTAGATTTTCAAGTCTTCATCAATAGGAGCACAGACCTTACAACTACTCACCTTCATTATGTATTTAGGGCCGTGTTTAAAAGATTTGTAGCTTATAAGGTTAAACAACTCTTAGAGAAAATCCAAGGCAAGCTCTTAATGCGTAAAATCAAGGCTAGTCACCTTTGGCTAAGGCATGCTAGCGCACTCTCTTTTGAAGAGTTTCTCTGCTTCCAAACACGAAAAACACCCAAGTTTCTCTAAACTGATTGCTCCAGCAATTGTTCAATATGTGCAAGTGTGTTTTCATTAGTTTGAAACTTTGTAATGTGCTCTTGCATTTGGCTTGTTCCACTAGGCTATCTCTCCAAACCACAAAGTTGTTTGGCTGAATACAAGATCATCGGGTCGTCATGGGCAGGATAGAGGCTGTGTTCGTGATAGATTTCTGGACAATCTAGGGCTTTTTACAAATTAATGCTATCCCCATACTTGCCACAGCCAAAGCACTTCCAAGTGTTCCTACTAAAACCTAGCTATATGTTACCCACAACAGCCCTTTTTGCCGCATGTGGTTTGGGTTGGGGTGCTTGAAAGGCCCTTGTGCTCTAACCAGCGTTGCGCATCCAAGCTTGCCACCAAAAGACCCCCCGAGAATAAGAGCAAATCTTTGAGCAAGGACTGCCCACTCCCACTCAAATAAGGGAAGCCCAGATGGGGTATCCAAATACCCGGAGTGGTGATGATAAAAGAGAGGGTTACTAAGCCCATACCAGCCACCAGCAACCCGCCCACCATGCCACTTAAGGGGAACCACAGACCCAAGAGCAATAAAAGAGCCAAGAAAAGCTCCAAAGCACCGATGGCATAGGACACTTGGTAGGTCTTGTTTTGCTGGTGCCATGTGCGATCTGTTGGTGTGTCTTTGGTGTGTTCTTGGTAAGATGGGGCATGGTGGTAGAGCCACTTGCCCAAGGGCGAATGGGCTAGCAAGGGGACAATGCCCCTTGCTTCATAATCGGCAAATTTAAGCGATCCTATCCATGCCAGAATCACAAATAAACCCAAGCGGACACACCAAAAAGCGCGCTCTTTCAATTGGCTAATTTTTTGTGCGATTTGTTGATTCAATCCCATTTAAAACTCCTCAATCTAAAATCCTACACCTTAGCACAATTTTAACTAAAACACGCTAGAATGCCCGTTTTAATATTTTAAAGGAGTTTTGATGTTGAGTGTCCCAAAGAGTTGTAATCTGATTTTACAAGCTTTGGGCGTGATGGGGGCACCCAACATGGGACGCTTCTCTGTGGAGCACTTAGGCAAACTGATGCGCTAGTGTTGTGGAATTTGGATTTTTTGCCTTAAAAAAACAACACTAAAGGATCGCCATGCCAATTCAAGAGGATACCCAAAAGATAAAGCCTAGTTTTGTTGGTCTTATTCCCTTCATCGTTTTCATTGCCATTTATTTAGGTGCAGGACTTTATTTAGAACTGAGCGGGGTCAAGATGGGCTTTTACCAAGTCTCAGGACCTGTTGCTGCCACTGTGGGCGTAGCGGTGGCTTTTTTGATCTTCAAAGATAATCTAAACAAAAAATTTGATGATTTCTTAGCCGGCTGTGGGGATAAGAATATCATGATCATGTGTATCATCTACCTTTTGGCTGGGGCTTTTGCTGTGGTTAGCAAGGCTAGCGGTGGGGTGGAAGCCACGGTTAATTTGGGTTTAACCTATATCCCCGCCCCCTATTTGGCAGCTGGACTCTTTGTGATTGCTGCTTTTATCTCCACCTCCATTGGCACGAGTGTGGGCACGATTGTGGCTTTAGGGCCCATTGCCATTGGTCTAGCCCAAGAAAGCGGGCTATCCTTGCCCCTAGTCTTGGCAGCCGTGCTGGGCGGGGCGATGTTTGGGGATAATCTCTCCATCATCTCAGACACTACGATTGCTAGCACCCGCACGCAAGAGGTGGAGATGAGCGACAAATTCAAGATCAACCTTTATATTGCCCTGCCTGCTAGCATCCTCACCATTTTTCTCTTGCTGATCTTTGGCAAACCTGAGAGTATTGCCACGATGGGGACTCATGATTTTAATTTTATCAAAACCATCCCCTATCTTTTTGTGCTCTTGTTGGCTGTTTTGGGGATCAATGTCTTTGTGGTGCTCTTTTGTGGGGTCATTTTATCGGGCATCATTGGGATTTACTATGGCTCTTTTACCCTGCTGGGGTTTGCCAAAGAAATTTACAATGGCTTTTCTAGCATGCAAGAAATTTTCTTGCTCTCTTTGCTCACGGGGGGGATTGCTTTTATGGTAACCAAGCAAGGGGGCATTGCATGGATCATCTCCAAAATTGAAAAGATCATTGTGGGCAAGAAAAGCGCGAAGGTCGGGATCGCCACGCTTATTAGCCTCATTGATATTGCCATTGCCAATAACACCGTCTCTATTGTGATTGCCGGTGAGATTAGCCGCCGTATCAGCGTGCGTTTTGGGGTGGATCGCCGTGAAAGTGCGGTGATCTTAGATGTCTTTTCATGCATTTTTCAAGGGCTATTGCCTTATGGGGCGCAAATGCTTATTTTATTAGGCTTTGCTAAAGGGGCGGTGTCCTTTTTAGAGGTCTTGCCCTTGCTGTGGTATCAGGGGCTCTTAGGGGTGTTTATGCTTTTATATATTTTCTCGGGGACTTATAGCACTTGGGTGCTGAGGAGTTTAGAGAAAAAAAGAAAAGACCTCCCCCTTGCTTAGTATTGCCCATAGCCCCGATGCCGATGACATCTTTATGTTCTACCCCATTGTTTTTGGCTGGGTGGATCTGCCTAAGCCCTTCACCCACCACGCCCTAGACATTCAAACCCTCAATCAAGAAGCCCTCAAGGGCACGCATGCCATTAGTGCGGTGAGCTTTGGACTCTACCCCTTGATCAAGGACAATTACGCCTTGTTGCAATGCGCTACTAGCTTTGGGCTAGGCTATGGTCCTAAGTTGGTGCGGCGTAAAGACAAGCCCCTAAAAAAGAATTTCAAGGTCGCTTTGAGCGGGCAATACACCACCAACGCCCTTTTATTTAGACTCTACTACCCACAGGCTAGAGTGGTGTATCAAAATTTCTTAGAGATTGAGAGGGCAGTTTTAAGCGGAAAAGTGGATGCGGGCGTGCTTATCCATGAGAGTATTTTGGATTTTCATAGCGATTTGGTGGTGGAAAAAGAATTGTGGGAGATATGGTGCGAACTCTCTAACTCTACTTTGCCCTTGCCCTTAGGGGGCATGGTCTTGCGGCGATCCATCCCCCTAACCCAAGCCATTAGCTTAGAGAAAAATTTGAGTCGGGCAATCCAAATCGCCCTTGAGCATGCCGATCTGCTCTCTAGCATGCTTATGGAGCGCGGATTAATCCGAGTTGATGCCCACCACCTACGCCATTACTTGGATTTATATGCCAATGCCAGTTCTTATACACTCAGTTCAGAACAACAACAAGGCATTGATAAGCTCTTTGAGTTGGGTTTTAAGCATGGCTTGTATCCGGAGTGGATCACATGTGCGGATCATCTGATCCCTAGCCACTACCACCAGTTGAGATTTTCTTAAAGGAGGTGTTTTGCGCGGGCGGTGTCTTTCAGGGCGTTTTAGTAGCCAACAACCCAGTTACCTAGACATCCATTTTGATCATTATCAACCCCCAGAATCTAGGGGGGTAGTGGTGCAAATCGCTACGGGCATGGTGGAGCACAAACGCCACTATGTGTGGCTAGCCGAACAACTATGCGATCGGGGGTATGTGGTCTTTGTTGCCGATCACCGCGGGCATGGCTTGAGCGTGCTGGAAAATAGCACTGAGGTGTGCTGGGGGGAGATGGGGGTTGATGGCTTTGAATGGGCGGTCAAAGACATGGCAAAATTAGCCACCCACATTAAAACCCTTTACCCCACGCATAAGTTAGTGCTTTTGGGGCATAGCATGGGCTCTTTGTTAGCGCGCCGTTTGGTGCAACACAATTATTGCAAGCTAGATGCTTTGGTGCTTACAGGCACCCCCGCCCCCTTTTTGGGGCTAGGGCTCTATGTGTTCTTGCTTAAAATCTTTAGGAGTTTGGGGATAGAAATTACTTGGGGGCTTAATGCCCTTTTTTCCAAGCACCCCCGTGTGAAGGCGATGGGCTCTAAGGGGTCTTGGCTGTGCCGTGATGAGCGGGTCATCAAGCTTTATAGCATGGATAAGGCGAGTCGCTTTGTGTTTAGCACTAATAGCTTTATTTGCCTGCTTGAGGGCGCGCGCTCCGCTTTTTATGCCCATGCTTATGGGGATAAGAGTTTGCCTATTTTGCTTCTAAGTGGCTTAGATGATGTGTGCGGGGATTTTGGCGTGGGGGTCGTGCGGGCTTACCGCTGTTTGGTTAAACAAGGCTTTAGCGATATTACCCTGCGTTTGTTTGAAAAAGATCGCCACAAGATTTTTGATGAACTAGACAAACAAGAGGTCTTGCAAACCCTCTTGGGGTGGTTGGAGCGCAAGGGGCTATGATTTTTGGTTGCGCATGCGCTCTAGGTGCGCCACTTGGGCAAAGACAATCGCCACCGCCTCAAAGAGCATTTTAGGGATCACCTCATCAATATCCACTTCTTTATAAAGCTGGCGGGCTAGTTGGGGGTTTTCAATGATCTCAATCTCATGTTCTCTGGCAATCCCCTTAATGCGGATTGCCAAGTGATCGATTCCCTTAGCCACCACCACAGGAGCAGGGTCATTTTCCTCAAACCTCAAAGCCACCGCATAGTGCGTGGGGTTGGTAACCACGACATTAGCACTAGGAATTGCCGCCATCATCTTACTCATCGAATTTTTAAGCATGAGTTGCTTGATTTTGTTTTTCACCTCAGGGTTGCCCTCTTGTTGCTTGTATTCGTCCTTGACTTCTTGTTTAGTCATTTTCAGCGAGTTGATGTATTGGCGTTTTTTGATGAAAAAATCCAGTATAGAAGCCACCAAGAATAAAAATAACAAAATGGCGATGAGCCACAGGGCTTTGTCCCTAAACCACAGCAGTTGGGCTTTAAAATTGATCTTAGCCACACCCCCTAATTCTTGGGCGAACCAATAGACCACCACAAAGCCCAAAATAAAGGCGATAAAAACTTTGGTGGTGATGAGCGCGCCCTCTAAGAGCTTTTTGAGGCTAAAGAGGTTTTTAAAGCCATTGATGGGGTTGATTTTCATCAATTTAGGGGCGATCGCCTTAGGGCTGAATAAAAAGCCAAATTGCAAGACATTAGCCAAAAACGCCACCAACGCCACCACAAATAAAAAGGGCAATAAAATCCACAACAAGTCTTTTAGCAACTCCCAACCCAGCACATGCAAATTATGGGGGGTGAAATCTAATTTGATCCAGTGCAAGGATTGCCTAAACATGTCTTTAAAACCATCAAGCCAGCTACTAAAAAAGGCAAAGACACATGCAAAGCTAGCCACCAGCCCCAAAAAGCCCACCACCTCGATACTTTTAGCCACATTGCCCTCTTCACGGGCTTTTTCTATCTTTTTGGCTGAGGGGAGTTCGGTTTTTTCTTCTTCAGCCATAGATGTCCTTTAAGTGTTGGAGTGCTTCCAAATAATCTTCATAGGTGTTGAGGTTGCTAAATTCCAAACTAGCCCCCACTGCCACGCCCAAACCGCCCAATTTTGCCAAAAGCATGCGGATACTTTGGGGGGGGTCTTGCTGGAGGGTGGCTAGTGCGTCTTTGTGCCACACACTGCACAGATAAAAATTTTGCACACTTTTAGGGTAGATCACTAGGGCTTTATTTCTATGTTTATAAAGTTTTAGAATAGTCGCCCAAGAGACAAAGGGCATATCTACAGGAATCACAACTACAAAGGGGTTAGCCACGCTCAGGGCGGACATAATGCCCGCTAAAGGGGTGTAGCTAGGCATGTTATCCAACAGATAGGGGGCTTGCAGGTCATAGGGTTTTTTGCTAGAGATATAGACTTTTTCAAACCAGCTAGACATTTTATCAAATTGGTAGGCTAGGAGTGTGCTAAATTTGCCAAAGGGCAGGAGGGCTTTATTGGTTTGTTGCTGGTCTATTTGCATGCGTTTGCTCTGCCCGCCGGTTAGAATCACACAGGGCATGTCTGCCATTTTAAAAGCGCGCATTTCCTATCATTTTAAAAGAGATTTCAGCCCAAATTGTAGCTGTATTTGGTATTTTAGCCTAAAAAATCATGGAGAGAGCATGCTAATTGACACTTTTGATCGCCGCGTGGATTACTTGAGGGTGTCTGTTACCAAGCAATGTAATTTTAGATGCCAGTATTGCATGCCCACCACGCCCATGGATTTTTTTGATCGCGAGGAATTATTGCCCTTGGATAAAATGCTAGAGTTTATCAAAATCGCCATTGATGAGGGCATCCAAAAAATCCGCATCACGGGGGGCGAACCCTTAATCCGCAAAGATTTAGCCCCCTTCATTGCCAAAATACACGCCTACGCCCCCCATGTCAAGTTGGCTTTAACCACCAATGGATTTTTACTCAAAGCCCAAGCCCAAGCCCTCAAAGAGGCGGGGGTAGAACGAATCAATGTGTCTTTGGATTCGCTCAAGCCCGAACGGGTGGCGAAAATCTCACAAAAAGATGGCTTAAAAGCGGTTTTAGAGGGCGTGGAGGAGGCGTTAAAAGTGGGCTTGGGGCTGAAATTTAACATGGTCGTGTTGCAAGGCATTAATGAGGATGAAATTTTAGAGCTTTTGGAATTTGCACGGGGTAAAAACGCCCAAATCCGCTACATTGAGTTCATGGAGAACACGCATGCCAATAGCCAACTTAAAGGCTTGAGTGAGGCGCAGATTTTAGGGGTGATTCAAGCCAAATACCCTCATGTTAAGCTAATCAGCGAGGGGTTAAGCCCTTCTAAGATTTACACCCTAGAGAATGGCTATGAATTTGGCATCATCGCCCCACACAATGACGATTTTTGCAAACATTGCAATAAAATCCGCCTGAGTGCGGATGGCACGATTTTCCCCTGTCTTTATTACCAAGATAGCGTGAGCGCAAAGGAGGCGATTTTAAAGGGCACGCCTAGCCAAATGCGCCAAGCCCTGCACCAAAGCGTGCAAAACAAACCTGAAAAGAATTTATGGCAAGCAGGCATGCAAAACCAAGTGTCTGAACGGGCATTTTACAAAACGGGGGGATGAAGCAAAAAGGATGACAATGGATTTATTAGAACAAGCCCTAAGCGGGCAATGCAATGAGGCAAGCACTCTGGCTAAACTCTATGATTATGATTTATTTGTATTGGCAGAAGTAGCACACACTATACGCACCAACAAGCACCAAGACAAGGTTTTTTTCAACACCAACCGCCACATCAACCCGAGCAATATTTGCGCGGATAGCTGTAAGTTCTGCGCTTTTTCAGCCAGCCGCAAGAACCCCAACCCCTATGAGATGACTCAGGAGCAAATTTTGGAGCAAATCCAAGATTCCTATGCTAGGGGCATTAAAGAGGTGCATGTGGTGGGCGCACACAACCCTAATTATAGCTATGAATGGTATTTGGGGCTCTTTGGGGCGATCAAGGCAAGCTTTAAGGATTTACACTTAAAGGCGATGACCGCCGCTGAGGTGCATTTTTTAAGCAGCAAGTTTAACAAGCCCTACCAAGAGGTGTTAGAGGACATGGTGGGTGCGGGCGTGGATAGCATGCCCGGGGGTGGGGCAGAGATTTTTGATGAAAAGGTAAGAAAGCACATTTGTGCGGGCAAGGTCAGCTCTACTAGGTGGCTTGAAATCCACCAATATTGGCATTCTTTGGGTAAAATGAGTAATGCGACCATGCTTTTTGGGCATGTGGAGAATAGAGAGCACCGCTTGGATCACATGCTACGCTTAAAGGCTACGCAGAGTCCAGCTGACAAAGTGGAGGCAAAGCAGGGGGGGTTTAATGCCTTTATCCCCCTACTCTACCAAAGGGATCATAATTTTTTGAAGGTGCAAAGAAGCCCAAGTGCCCTTGAAATCTTAAAGACGATCGCCATTGCCCGCATTGTGCTAGACAATATCCCCCACATCAAGGCTTATTGGGCGACTTTGGGCTTGAATTTGGCGGTGGTGGCTCAAGAATTTGGCGCAGATGATTTAGATGGCACCATTGAGGTGGAGATGATCCAATCAGCCGGGGGGGCTAAGAGCAAGCGGGGGGTTAGCAAGGAGGATTTGATTTACCAAATTAAAGATGCGTGTTTTTGTGCGGTGGAGAGGGATAGCCTTTATAATCCTTTGAGGGTGTGGTAGTCTATTAGGTGTTGATTTACCAAAGCTTCATTTTTTTATTACTTTTGGAAAAATTGGGTATAATAAGGGTCAATCCAAATCATCATGCTTGAATTGTGAGGACAGCAACATTAAAAAGTTTCTCGCCGTTATTGTGGTTTGCATCGGTCAGTTTTTCTCACCCTTGGACGCGCAAGAGCGCATCAAAAGCATCGAATATGAAGATCTCTCCTACATGTCAGATATGCTGGCTAATGAAATCACCAAGATTAGGCAAAATGACATTTTAGACCCTGAAAAAATCGATGAAGCGATCTTAGCACTTTATAATCAAGGTTACTTCCAAGATGTTTATGCCACCTTCGATCATGGCAAATTGGTGTTTCACTTTAAAGAAAAGCCTAGAATTGCGAGTATTGAAATTAAGGGCTATGGCACAGAAAAGGAAAAAGAAAACCTCTATACCCAAATGGGGATCAAAAAGGGGGATACCTACGATGAAACCAAATTAGAAAATGCCAAATATATTTTAAAAGCTGCCCTAGAACAACAAGGCTTTTATGGGAGCGTGGTGGAAGTGCGCACCGAGAAGCTAGCCAATCAAGGGGCTTACCGCATCATCTTTGATGTGAATCGGGGGAATAATATCCACATCACCCGCTCGGTTTATGAAGGGCGCAAGCAACTCAAGCAACGCGTAGTGGAAAGCTTGAGTGCGAACAAACAACGCGACTTTATGGGCTGGATGTGGGGGCTTAACTCGGGTAAATTGCACTTAAACGAATTAGAATATGACTCCATGCGCATCCAAGATGTCTATTTACGCCATGGTTTCCTCGATGTCAATGTGTCCTCACCTTTTTTGAACACCAACTTTGGCACGCATAAAGCCAAACTCTACTATAAAGTCAAGGAGGGGATTCAATACCGCGTTTCAGGCATTGAAATCCAAATCAATAAACCCGTTGTGCCCATCCCCAAATTGCTCAAGGCAATCAAGGTGCAAAAGGGCGCAGTCTTTAACATTGAACACATGCGCGCCGATGCGCAAATCTTAAAAAGAGAGGTCGCCGATCAGGGGTATGCCTTTGCGGTGGTTAAACCAGACTTAGATAAAGATGAAAAACATGGCAAGGTGAAGGTGATTTACCGCATTGAAACTGGGGATATGGTCTATATCAATGATATCATCATCTCGGGCAACCAACGCACCAGCGATCGGGTGATTCGCCGTGAGGTGTGGTTAAGCCCTAAGGAGCGTTACAGCCTAACCAAAGTCGCCAACTCAGAAAGTGCCTTACGCCGTTTGGGCTTTTTCTCTAAGGTCAAGATTGAGGAAAGACGGGTTAATAGCCAGTTGATGGACCTCTTGGTGAATGTGGAAGAGGGGCGTACAGGGCAGTTGCAATTTGGCGTGGGGTATGGGAGCTATGGGGGGTTGATGCTCAATGGGAGCGTGAGCGAGAAAAACCTCTTTGGCACGGGCCAAAACATGAGCTTGTATGCCAACATCTCCACAGGTGGGGGCAATCGGAATTATGGGATTAGAGGCAGTGGGCGGATGTTCTCGGGGAACTTGACCCTAACCAACCCACGCATCTTTGATAGCCGCTATAGCTCTTCTATTAGCCTCTTTGCCGAATATATCATCAATTATAACTACATCCAACAAGGCGGGGGTTTTCGCGTGAGTGCGGGGCGCATGCTCACCAACACCTTTAGCATGAACCTAGGTTATAGCTACAACATCACCAAGATTTTGGGGTTTTCTAGCCCCTTGTATGAACAATTTTATAGCAGCCAAAACACCATTATTACGGTCAATGGAGAACCCGTTAAACTTAGTAATGGGCAGTTTATGCGTGGGCTTTGGAATCGCGATTACCACACACCCGCAATCAGCTCTTTTACTCTCAGCACCAACTTTGATAACACCGATGACTACTATTTCCCCAAAAATGGCTTTACTTTTGCCAATTATGTTACCATGGCGGGTTTGCCCTCCAAAGGGGACTTAAATTCGTGGAATGGGCTGGGGGGGAATGTGCGTAATGTCAAAATTTATGGTAAATTTGCCGCCTACCACCACCTGCAAAAATACATTTTGATTGATTTGATCGCGCGCTTTAAAACCCAAGGGGGCTACATCTTCCGTTATAACACAGAAGACTACTTGCCCCTAAACTCGGTCTTTTATCTAGGGGGTGTTACCACAGTTAGGGGCTTTAGGAGCAGTTCGATCACACCCCGCACGCCTTTGGGCATGTGGGTGGGGGGCGATGGGCTTTATACGGGCTCTGTGGAGTTGAGCTATGGGCTTTTAAAGTCAGCTAAAATGCGCTTGGCGTGGTTTTTTGACTGGGGCTTTTTGACCTTTAAAACCCCCACCAAAACCGGGGGCTTTTGGCAACAAGCCTATGGGACTGATGTGAGTTTTAAAGATTATGGTGTGGTCGGTGCGGGCTATGAACATGGCACTTGGCGCGCCTCTACAGGTTTGCAAATTGAATGGATTTCACCTATGGGTCCTCTAGTCTTGATCTTCCCCATTGCCTTTTTCAATGATTGGAGCGACAAAAGAGGTCTATATTTCAACCCCAACATGGGCGATCTCACCCAGCGTTTCGAATTTTCTATGGGGACTCGTTTTTAGGAGAAAACATGCGTTTGAGCAAAGCAGAATTACTCGATTACATGGCACACAAGCCCTTAAAGGAATTGGGGCAAATGGCATTAGCCAAAAAGCAGGAGTTGCACCCGGATAACACCACGACCTTTATTGTGGATCGCAATATCAATTACACCAATATTTGTTTTGTGGATTGTAAGTTCTGTGCTTTTAAACGCACGCTCAAGGACAAAGACGCTTATATTTTGGATTTTGACACCATCGATAAAAAAATCGAGGAACTTTTAGCCATCGGGGGCACGCAGATTCTCTTTCAAGGCGGGGTGCATCCCCAGCTCAAAATTGACTATTATGAAAATCTGATCGCCCACATCGCCCAAAAATTCCCCACCATCACCATCCATGGCTTTTCAGCGGTGGAGATTGACTATATTAGCAAAATCTCTAAACTATCCTTGTCAGAGGTGCTAGCCCGTTTAAAAGCAGCGGGCTTAAGCTCGATCCCGGGGGCAGGTGCAGAGATGTTAAGCGATCGGGTTAGAAAAGTGATCGCGCCTAAAAAGCTGAGTGCGGATCGCTGGATTGAGGTGCATAAAGAGGCGCACAAACTGGACATCAAAAGCACGGCGACCATGATGTTTGGCACGACAGACACCAATGAGGACATCGCCGAGCACTTGGAGCGGGTGCGCAATCTGCAAGATGAAACGGGGGGCTTTCGGGCATTTATTTTGTGGAGTTTCCAGCCCGATTTTACCCCCTTGCAACAAGAAATGCCCCATATTAGAAAAGCCAGCTCGAATCGCTATTTGCGCCTCTTGGCTTGTAGCCGGTTATTTTTGGATAATATTAAAAATATCCAAAGTTCATGGGTTACGCAAGGAGCGTTCATCGGGCAGTTAGCGCTCTTATTTGGGGCTAATGATCTAGGGAGTGTGATGATGGAGGAAAATGTCGTCAAGGCGGCAGGCACGAGTTTTTGTTTGAACGAACAAGAGATGGTGGCTTTAATTGGGGATATTGGGAGCCTTGCAGCCAAACGCAACACCGCTTATGAAATTTTAAAGAGATACCATGCCTAAGATACGCTATATTTTATTAGGGCTCTTGATCGTAGCACTCATCATCATTGGAATATGGAAGGAAAGAAAAATGGAACAAAATAAACAAGGCACGCAACAAGCCCAGACCATCAAACGCAATCAGATCGGGGAAGGGATTAAGTATTTTGAGGTCAAGGGGATCAAGGTCCCCGTGATCTATGAGGAAAACCACCTCTTGCCTATGGGGGCGATCAAGTTCATGTTCATGGGTGGGGGCAATATCATGGACAAGGACAAGTTTGGGCTTTCCAAATTAAGTGCTAGCATACTCAATGAGGGCACTAAGGAGCTAGGCAGTGTCAAATTTGCCGAACAGCTTGAGGAACTAGCCATCACGCTAGATGCCGATATCCGCTTGGAGTCCTTGCATATTGATTTGAGTTTTTTAAAAGAATACCAAGATAAGGCGGTTGGCTACCTCCATGATCTCTTGCTCTCGCCCAATCTCACCCCCAGTGCCCTAGAAAAGGTGCAAAAACGCATGACCGCAGCAGCTCTAAACAAGATGAGTAATTTTGACTACTTAGCCCAGCTAGAGCTCAATGGGATTTTATTTGCTAACACCCCCCTAGCCCACCCCTCCATTGGGACACCCAAGAGCATTAAATCCATCTCTTTAGAAGATGTCAAAAAACGCCTAGAGGACGCGCTAGACATTGAGCGACTCATCATTGTGATGGGCGGGGATATGGATATTGATAAAACCCTAGAGGCTTTAAAACCCACCCTAGAAGCCCTCCCCTCCAACAAACCCTTTTTCACCCCCTATTTTAGCACCACGCAAAAACCCGAAACCAAAGTCATCTATAAGGACAGCCAACAAGCCTATATTTACTTTGGCTCGCCCTTCCACATGAAAGACTTAGAAAAAGAATTGCCCTTAGCCAAAGTGATGGGCTTTGTGCTAGGCTCTAGTGGCTTTGGCTCGCGCTTGATGGATACAATTCGGGTTAAAGAGGGCTTGGCTTATAGTGCTTACATGCGTATCCAACTCTCTAGAATCATCAACTGCACCACGGGCTATTTACAAACCAAATTAGAAAACCAAGATAAGAGCATTGCTTTAGTGCGGGAAGTCATTAAAGAGTTTGTGGCAAAGGGGATCACCCAAGAGGAACTAGATGGGGCTAAAAAATTCTTACTAGGCTCTGAACCCCTAGCCAATGAAACTTTAAGCAAGCGTTTGACCACCAAGTTCCACAACTTTTATTTGGGTCTGCCCTTGGATTATGACAAGATCATGCTCGATCGCATCCGCCATTTGAGCCTTGCTGAGATCAACGACTACATCAAATCCCACACCGAGATCAATGACTTGAGCTTTGGCATTGTTACGATGGATCCCAAAATCCAAGAACAAAAAGAGGAAAAAAAGCAACAAATGGCACCCAAGGATAGTATCTAAAGGAGTTTTATGTTTGAAACCATTATCGGACTAGAGGTGCATGCCCAGCTCAACACGCAAACCAAGATTTTTTGTTCCTGCCCGACTAGCTTTAAGGACACCCCCAATAGCCACACCTGCCCGGTGTGCTTAGGGTTGCCCGGAGCCCTGCCCGTGCTGAATAAACAAGCCCTAGCTAAGGCGATCGCCTTTGGCACGGCGATCAATGCCACAATCAACCAAAATAGCATTTTTGCACGCAAGAATTATTTCTACCCCGATTTGCCCAAAGCCTACCAAATCTCCCAATACGAGTTGCCTATTGTCAGCGATGGGTATTTAGATATTGAGCTGGAGGGGCAAGTTAAACGCATTGGCATTGAGCGCGCCCATTTAGAGGAGGATGCGGGTAAGAATATCCACGAGCATGCCTTTTCTAAGGTGGATTTGAATCGCGCGGGCACACCCCTTTTAGAGATTGTGAGCCGCCCGGATATGCGTAGCCCCCAAGAGGCGATTAGCTATCTGAAAAAATTACATGCCATTGTGTGTTTTTTAGATATTTGCGATGGGAATATGCAAGAGGGTAATTTTAGGTGCGATGCCAATGTCTCTATCCGCCCCAAGGGCGATCCCAAGCTTTATACCCGTGTGGAGATCAAAAACCTCAATAGCTTTAGATTCATCCAAAAAGCCATTGAATACGAGGTGGAACGCCAAAGCGAGGCTTACGAACGCGGGACTTACGCTAAAGAGGTGGTGCAAGAAACGAGGCTTTTTGACACCACAAAGGGGATCACCCAGTCGATGCGCAACAAAGAGGGGGCAGCTGATTATCGCTACTTTCCCGATCCCGATCTTAGGCGTGTGTTTATCCCGCCTGCACTCTTGCAAAAAGCCCAAAATATCCCCGAGTTGCCCGAAGTCAAGAAACAACGCTATGTCCAAAGTCTAGGGCTTAAGAGTGAAGATGCCCAAATGTTGGTTAGCGATGTGGGAATCGCGCGTTATTTTGAGGAAATGGTGGCTTTGGGTGCGAGTGCTAAGGGGAGTTTTACATGGCTGGCAGTGGAGCTAATGGGGCGTTTGGGGGGCGAGCAAAGTCTAGAAAATTGCGCCATCCAAGCTAATACGCTGGGTTTATTAGTGCGCCACATTGACACCGGGCATATCTCAGGCAAGGCGGGCAAAGAGATTTTAGATAAGCTGATGGAGCAGAAAACGACCCAGCCCAGCGATGTGGATAATTGGATTAACCAGCTGGGCTTGGCACAAGTGGATGATAGTGCTCTGCTTTTGCAAGCCATTGAGGAAGTGCTAGCCCAACACGCTGATAAGGTCGCTGAATACCAAAATGGTAAGGTCAAACTCTTTGGCTTTTTTGTGGGGCAAGTGCTCAAACGCTTAAAAAATGCCAACCCCACCACGATCAACACGCTTTTAAAAGAAAAACTGGGCTCTTAGAGTCCCTCCTTGGGGGCACTTGGCAGATGCCCTAAATTCTAGAGGTGTTGCCACACTTTTTAAATCCAAATCTACAAGGGTTTTTAGTATTCCTGCAATCTCACTCCCCAAAATGAATGTGGCAATGTGTTACAATGGGGGAAAAATAAAAGGCATCTCATGAAAAAACTCCTATGTTTTTTAATTTGTTTCCTAGCATCCTTACACGCCATGGACGATCGCAAAGCGATGGAGCAGGTCAAGCAGTGGGTGCGGGATTTTGTGCCCAAAGAGATGAGCCAAGATGCCAACAATTACTATGTGATCAGCCCCCAAGCAGAATGGAGCGTGGAGAACAAAGTCCCCATTGAGTTTAAGGGGGAAAAATACACCTTTCTTTATGCCAAAGCCAAGTTTTATGCCAATAATGAAGCCACCAACAATGCGTGGATGTGCTCGGGTGTGTTGTATCAAGGCAAACTTTACAAGGGTTTTTGTTTGGAGGGTTTTAATGGGGCTTTATTTGCCCAAGTTGTGGAGCATAACCAAGAACCCTATTTGGTTTTAGTGCTTGGGGGGGGTTTTGATTATTATGAGCAGCCCACATTACCTATTCTGGTGTTTAAAATTATCGATCGCACCTTTTACCTAGATTATTACGGCGCACAGAGTGCTTATGCTAGAATCGATCGCTATTGTCTATCCCAAGATGACCCAGAGGGCGCGCATAAAATCGCCATGGGTGAGCTCAACAATAACATTTTGAATCAATTAAAAATGCAGGTCAAAGATCGCCTCTGTGGTCTCAAAAATCCTCCCCAACAACTCCCCGTAGATGTTACGATGGGCAAGCGATCTTATACTCTATTCCAAATCGCCCCCTATTTTTACTTGGATCACACCCCTCTTGCTGGTTGTGATTATATCCGCCCCCAAGGTCTTGGATATTGGGCTCTATGCCATAGCGCAGGGGCGCAAACTAAATTCACCCACAAGGGGCGTTTTTTGACCCTAGAGAGTTATTGGCAAAATAAACCCACCTCTAAACCTTTTATCAAGGCTTACAAAGGTTTCATCACTCTAAAAGAAATCGATGGGGCTTTGTATTTATACCAGTATAGCCAACAAGTTTTCCAAGTGGAGACCAAGAGCGCTTTTAAAGAACTTTTAGGCACAGATATTTTTTACAGACAACCCAGAGACGATCCCAATGCTAAAAATTTGCTCCCATTGGATAAACTAAGCATCCCCAAACTCTCCAAACTTGAAACCGAGTGCCGTTTCCGTGGGCTGTGTGCGCGCAGATGAAAAAGATATTGGGGTTTTTGATCGGGGTGGCGATTTTGGGTGCTGGTAATCTATTTGCCACAACGCAAGCACAAGCCTTAGGGGCAATCAAACAATGGCTAGCAGATTTTATGCAAGCTGGGCAGTATCAGCGTTTCTTTTTATACCCCCCTGCAAGCGATTTGCCCTCTAGTCTAGATGATTACCCAAGATATAGTGCCCCATGCCCAAAGGATAAGCCCCACTGCCATAAGATCAACACCTTTCTTTTGAGCGCCTATGGCGAGTTTTACAAAGATTATCAGGTGCAAGCTAAGGGCATGTGTTTGGGCATCATCAAGCCAAGTGGCGCGCTTGAAAAAGGTTTTTGTTTGAAAGATTTCACAGAACCTAGCTTTGAGGATACCCCCAAACAAGGCATTAGACTCATCAAATTAGCCATGTTGCGCTTCATCCCGCCCACGCTCACTTCTCAAGCCCAACATAAGCCTGTTGTGCTCGAATTTAGGATCGCTAGCAAAGAGGGGTTTTATTTATACCGATTTAGAGAATTTAAAGGTTGGTGGCACTCTGACTACTATGATTTTTACGATCAATTAAGAGATGATCCTAACGACCCCTACAAATACCCCCTAGAGGCTGTTACAAACCAACTTTTAGAGCATTTTAAAACCATGCCCCGTATTTTTGCCTTTAAAGGGGAATCCCTGCAAAACTCCATAGACTATCTTGTCATGCAAGACACGCCCTATACCCTTGTGCGTAGCACCCCCAAGCCCCATTCAAAACTTGGCGATTTGGTGTGCTTGAGCATTTTGCACCAGCAACAAATTATCGGGCGCAGTCTGTGTTTAGAGGGTTACCAGCAAGGCGGATTTGCCCATCAAGGGGATTTGCTTAA
>NZ_FZLB01000036.1:0-9270 GCF_900196775.1 Helicobacter bizzozeronii | reverse complement strand
TCTGTGATCTCACCGTCTCTTGGTTGATCTGTGTCTATTCGTCGGTGCTTTAGTTGCGATATAGTTAGAGAGTTCGCTGCTTCGCCTATTCTTTTTTTTTTTTTTGTTTTATGAGAACGGGGCCCACCGAGTTCTACACCGCTCTATTCGTCGGCAGCGTCAGATGTGGATAAGAGACGGGGGCTAGGTTGGTGGTCTTGAGGGGGGGCGGGCGGTGGGCTGGGGTTGCTTTGTGCTAAAGAAGTTTGGGGGCTAGGTTGGGCTATTGGGGCATTTTGGGGGGTTTTGGTGCTTTTAAGACTGGGTGTTTTTGCCCGACTTGTTCTGGTGCTTGTGCCCCTAGTCCGTGTGCTTTTAGGGGTGTAGGTGCTAGCGGCGGTGCGGGCTTTGCTGGTGGTGTGGGAGCGGGGGGTAGAAGTCCGCCTGCGAGTGGTGCGAGTGGTGCGGGTGCTGGGGGTGCGGGTGGTGCGTTGGTAACTTTTAGGGGTGCTGGTTTTAGGGGTGTTGCTTAAAGCCTTGGAGTTGGTGGGGCTAGTTGGGTCAGTTTGGGTAGCTTGGGGGTTAGCCGCAGTTAGATTTTGTGGGGTGGGAGCTGAGTTGGGAGGGTTTAGCACGCCTAAAACATTTTGGCTAGCCACATACTGGGCGTAATCCACCCCCAAAAGGGTAGCCATTTTTTGCAAATTGGGTTCTTTAAAGTAAATCTTGCTCCCCTTGGCAATTTTCTTTAAACGCATGGTGCCTAAATTTTGCGTGGCTTGGACTTGCAAGAGGGGGTGGGTGGTGGGTTTGCTCTTTTTGTTGGGTGGGATTTTTTTAAGGTGGGTTGCTTCTAAGATGAGTTTTGAGTTTTGGAGCTTGTATGTGCCCTCTATAATCAAATGCTTTTGGGGGGCGTTTTTGTAAAACACCACGCCCTGAAAAGTCCCCACCGCTTTTTTTAAATCCAAATCTGTAGAGGTTTGGACCACCAAAGCCTGTAAATAACCCACTAAAAGGATTAAAAATAAAAGGCTTTTCATCATCACCCCGTGTTACGCATGCCTTGGGCGATGCCAATTAAAGTGCTTTGGATATAGGTTTTAAGTTGGGCGTGCTTGGCCTGTGGGGCTTGCTTGAATTGCTTGATGAGTTCAATTTGGAGATAATTGAGCGCATTGATATAGGGTTTGCGCAATAAAATACTTTGTTGCACGACCCCATCGCTCTCTAAAAGGCTCTTTTCTGAGCGCACCGCTAAAATCCAATGCATGGTTTTTTCAAATTCACTTGTAATTTTTTCCCAAATGCGGGAGGCACTGGGGTTATCTTTGGCAAAGGCGTGGTATTGGGCGGCAATTTGCAAATCTACCTTTAAGAGCACTTGGGAGATATTATCCAGCACCACCTTAAAAAACCCGCCCCTTTGGTAGTGGTGGCACAAAAGGGGCAAATCCCCCACACCCTCTAACCCACTACCCACCCCATACCATGCCGGCAAAATGCTCCGATTTTGCGTCCAAGCAAAGACCCACGGGATCGCGCGTAAATCCTCAATGTGGCTACTCTCCTTGCGTTTGGAGGGGCGCGAACCTAAATTGAGCTCTTGGATAAAACTAATGGGCGTGGCGGCTTTAAAGTAATCCAAAAAATCCGGATGGGTGTAGAGTTCTCTATAAGTTTGGTAAGAAATATTAGAAATGGCTTGCATGGTGGGGTTTTGGGGGTGATCCACATTGGGGTTATTGTGATCGTAGGCTCTTTTTTTGAGTAGCGCACCCACCATGCTAGAGAGGTTGTGGCGCGCGCTGGTGGCGTTCAGATAACGCGTGCTGATCATCTCGCCTTGCTCTGTGATTTTCAATGCGCCCTGCACGCTTTGCACGGGGGCACTCAGCAAGGCATCTTCTAAATTCCCCCCACCCCGACTCACACTCCCCCCCCGACCATGGAAGAGCAAAAAGCGGATACCCAATTTTTGCCCTAAGGCTATCAAATTGCTAATAGCCCCATAAAGATTATAATTGCTCGCAAAAATCCCCCCATCTTTGCTTGAATCGGAATAACCGATCATGATCTCTTGTTGGGAGTCCATGCCCTCTAGATAGGCTTTATAATGGGGGTTGGCATGCAGGATTTGCATGATATTTGGGGCGTTTTGCAAGTCATGGATGGTCTCAAAAAGGGGGGTGATCGCAATTTTTAAGGTATTAACCCCTTTTTTGATCGCCAAGCCTGCTTGTTTAGCCAGCCACAGCACGCATAATAAATCGCTGGCTTGGGTTGTCATGGAGACTATTACAGAGCTAAAAATCTCAGGGGCGATTTGGGATTTAGCCCAAACCATGTTTAAAAACGCCTCTAATAGCCGCTTGGTGCTTTCACTGACCTTAGAAATCAAGTCTAACAAATGCACGGGTTCTAAATTAAGGGCGTGGTTTAAAATCTCTAACTTTTGGGATTCATCTAGGCGGTGAAAATCATTAGTGGCTAGCCCTAACAGACAAAACACCTCACTGAGGCTATGCAAAAACACCTCGCGGTGCTCGCGAAAATCCAAACGCAACAGATGGAAACCACAGAGCAAAACCAAATGCTTGAAGTGCCACAAAGATGCTTGCAAACTGGGTTCTAGGTTATCTAATAGCAAATCAATATCAGCGAGCAATTCTTGGGCGTTGTGGTAGGCAAAATCTATGGGCAAGGGGGAATTAAGGGCGATGAGGCGGTTTTTAAGCTTGGTTTGCATCAAAATTAATTTAGCCCTAAAAGGCTCTTTGGGGTGCAGCCTAGCGCTGGTGGGGTCTAGCTTGTGGTAGTGGGCTTGTAAATCGGCTTGCAAGGCTTTAGAGATTGTGCAAAAATCGCTGGAGATAGAGAGCTCGCGTTGGAGTTGGGCGGTGTGCTTGAGATAGAGATTGATGATAAATTCATGTTGGATCAACACCACTTGGTGCAAGAGGGCGTTACTCACAAAGGGATTACCATCCCGATCGCCTCCAATCCAGCTCCCCAAACAAATGGGGGCGCGCTCTAGGGGCTGGCCTAGCATGTCTTGGATTTCTTGGAAAAGGTCTTGGCAACTGGGTAAAAAAGAATTTTCAAGGATATACAACAAGTTATCCAGCTCAAAAAGCACTTCTAGGCGTTCTTGGCGCACTAGATGGCTTTTCCACAGCAAACGCAGGCGATAGGCTAGGCGGGCTTTAGCCCCATGCGTGCTGGTGGGGTTGCAGGCTTGATCAAAGAGGATTGCTAAATCTTGGTAAATCTCTTGGATCGCCTCTAAGAAGGTGCGGCGCATGGACTGGGTGGGGTGGGCAGTGAAGACGGGGTAAAAGGTGGTGTGGGTGGCATTTTGATTTAATAAATCTGCTCGGAAACCCTCTTGCATAAGTGCCCTATAAGCTTGATACACGCCCAGTGCGGGGATTTTGTGGCGATCTTCTAGGATATTGATCAAAATGTTATAAAGCGAAAAGGCCTTGATCACGCCCAAAATCTGATCTGAAGAGGCGATTTTTTCTAATGTCTGGGTGATCTGCTCTTGCCCCTTTGAGATGTTGCCTTCAAATAAGCTTTTGAGGGTCAAAAAATAATGCGTGGTGGTGGGGCTAAACTCTTGGAGAATTTCTAATACCATGCGATCTAAAAAGGCTAATTCTTGATGGACTCGTTGATTCACTACGCCCCCGATACAAACAAACCTTAAGTTGTTTTTATTTACAATAGTGCCCATTATAATACAAATAAGGTAATGCATGGCGGGGTTTGGGGGTTTTTTACCCATTTACACGGATCAAGATGGCAATTTGGGTCTGATCACATCCCAACGCGTGGGCGTTTTGGGCTATGGCGCACAAGGGCGCGCGCATGCGCTCAATTTGCGTGATAGTGGCGTTCATGTCAAAATCGGGCTGTATGCGGGCAGTAAAAGTGTGGCTTTAGCTAAGCAAGAGGGCTTTAAGGTCTGCGCTGTCTCTGAGTGCGCTCAAGAGTGCGATCTGCTCGCCATGATGCTCCCTGATGAGATTCACCAACAAGTCTATAACCAAGAGATCGCCCCCTTTTTAAAACCTAACCAAACCTTGCTTTTTGCGCATGGCTTTAGCGTGCATTTCAAGCAGATTCAAGCCCCAAAGGGGGTGGGGGTGATCTTGTGTGCGCCTAAGGGTCCAGGCTATGCGCTCAGGGAAAAATACCAGCAAAATAGCGGGTTATTTGCCTTAATTGGGGTGGAGCAAGACAACCAACAAAACAATGCCCGTAATTTGGCTCTAAGCTATGCGATCGCCATTGGCTCGGGGCGGGTGGGGATTTTGGAAACGACTTTTAAACATGAGGCATGTGCGGATCTCTTTGGCGAACAAGCGGTTTTGTGTGGCGGGCTGGTGGGCTTGTTGCAAAATGCCTTTAATACTTTATTGGAGGCGGATTATCCAGCGGAGTTAGCCTATTTTGAATGCGTGCATGAAATCAAGCTCATTGCGGATTTGATTTACAACAAGGGTCTAGCCAGCATGCAAGAGCATATCTCCAACACCGCCGAATACGGCGGTTTGTTAGCCGCCCAAAAACTCATTAACTTAGAGAGCAAAGCGCACATGCAAGAACTCTTGAGCCAAATTGAGAGCGGGGAATTTGCGCGTGCCTTCATGCAAGAGGCACAAGGGGGGCATAAAATGCTAGCACAACATAAAGACCAGCTAACTAAACAGCTCTTAGAACAGGTGGGGGCGCATTTGCGCGCGCATTTATTCAAGGCATAAGGAGATATTGTGGTTATCACCATCACAAGCGGCAAGGGAGGGGTTGGCAAGAGCACCACAACGGCGAATCTAGCCATCGGGCTAGCCCAGCAAGATAAAAAAGTCGTGGCGATTGATTTTGATATTGGCTTGCGTAATTTGGACATGATTTTGGGCTTAGAAAACCGCATTGTTTATGATGTGGTGGATGTGATGGAGGGCAATTGCAAGTTGCCCCAAGCCTTGATCCAAGATAAACGCACCAAAAACCTGCACTTTTTGCCCGCCTCGCAGAGCAAGGATAAAAATATCTTGGATAAAAACAAGGTGCAAGCCTTGATCCAAGAGTTAAGAGCCCAATTTGAATTTGTCTTGATCGACTCGCCAGCAGGCATTGAAAGCGGGTTTGAGCATGCCATGCTCTTTGCTGATCGCGCTATTATTGTGGTAACCCCAGAGGTGAGCAGTGTGCGGGATAGCGATCGGGTGATTGGCATTATGGATGCCAAAAGCCAGAGGATTCAAGAGGGGCAGGAGATGCCCAAACACATTTTAATTAATCGCATCAAGCCTGATTTGGTCGAAAAACAAGAAATGCTCTCTAATGAGGATGTGCTTAAAATCCTAGCCCTACCCTTGATTGGGCTTGTGCCCGAAGATGATAAGATCATCTCAGCGACCAATACGGGCGAGCCCATCATCTACACCCAAAGCCCTAGCGCATTGGCTTTTAGGCGAATCACCCAAAGACTCTTGGGGCAGGAAGTGGAATTTGGGCAATTTAAGAGTAAAAAAGGCTTGGTGGGCACGCTCAAGGGCTGGTTTGCATGAGCGCCTTTTTGGATAAGTGGTTTAAGGGGGGCAATAGTGCCAATGTCGCTAAGGATCGCTTAACTTTGGTGCTAGCCTATGAACGCAGCATGCGTTTGCCCTATATTGAGGAGATGAAAAAAGAGATTCTAGCGGTCGTGCAAAAATACACCCACAGCACAACGATCAATGTGCGCACCAATTCTAGCCACAACACCAACACCCTAGAAGTCGAAATTGTATTAGGTCAGGGTGATGGCTCTTGCTAGCGGTTTTGTTTTTGAGCCATTAGATTTAGAGATCAAGGGGCTTAAAAATGCCCCTAAAGCCCTCTACTCTGTGGGCAACACCGCATTATTAGAGTCGCCTTGTAAGATCGCCATTGTGGGCACGCGCAAACCCAGTCTTTATACCCGCCACACCACCGCCCAGCTTGCCAAACACATTACACGCATGGGGGGTGTGGTGGTGAGCGGGGGGGCTTTGGGGGTGGATATTACTGCCCAAAAAAATGCCCTACCCGCCACGATCATGCTCGCCCCTTGTAGTTTGGATTATATCTACCCGCCCTCCAATGCGCCCATTATCCGCCAAATCGCTAAGGAGGGCTTGATCATCAGCGAGTATGCAAAAAATTTTCTGCCCTATAGGCATTCTTTTTTGGAGCGTAACCGCTTGGTAGTGGCTTTAAGCGATGTGGTGGTGGTTGCTGAGGCAGACATGCACAGCGGATCGATGGTGAGTGCTAGGCTGGCTTTAGAACAACAAAAACCCCTCTTTGTCCTGCCCCAACGCTTGGGCGAGAGTTTGGGCACTCAAGAGCTTTTAGAACAGGGTAAAGCCCAAGCGATCTATGATGTGGAACGCTTTTGTGCCCGCTTGGCTCAAGATTATGATCTAAAGCCCCCAAGAGAGCCCAAAACAAGTGATTTTTTGCGCTTTTGTAGCCAAAGACCCAGTTTTGAAGAGGCTTATGCGATCTATGGGGATTTTCTCTTAGAACAAGAGCTTTTAGGGGTGATCAAACGCCAAGATGGGCGGGTGATTCTAGCCTAATGATCTTGTTAGCAGCAGATATTGGCTTAAAACGAATCGGGCTTGCTATGTGGGTGCAGGGGGTGATCTTGCCCCTAGAGCCCATTTTACGCCATAACCGCCAACAAGCCAGCCAGCAACTCCAAACGCTTTTAGAGCTCAAAAAGCCCGATACGCTCATTGTGGGCTTACCCGATGCACACTACACCACCACGCGCGCGCGCATTTTGCACTTTGTAGGCTTGCTTGACTTTGCGCCCATTGTCTATGTCAATGAGAGCAGCAGCAGCGAGCTAGCCCTAGAGGGGATTGCCCATCTTAGCCACAAGCAACGCCAACAAGCCCGCAAAAATGGCATGCTAGATAGTTTGGCTGCTTGTGAAATCCTCAGGCGTTATGTGGCTTGCACGCCCTCAATATTGCTATAAAGTGCGATCACATCGTCATCTTCTTCGATGCGATCCAAGAGTTTTTCAATCTCGGCTAGGGCTTGCTCACTTAAAGAAATGGGCGAGGTGGGGATGCGTTGCAAGCAAGCCTTTTGGATGGGGATTTGCAAACTCTCAAAGCCCTCTTGTAATTGCTTGAAGTGTTGGTAATCCCCTAGCACCAAAAAGCTTTGATCGATGACCTCTAGGGATTCTAGCCCATAATCAATTAAGGCTAATTCCATGTCCTCCAAAGAGAGGGGCAAATTGGCTAATAAGCCCTCAAAAACGCTTTTACGACCAAACATGAACTCTAGCGATCCATTGGGGACCATACTAGCCCCGGGGGTCTTGTTGAAATAACTTTTCAGATTGGCGATGGTGCGGGTGGGGTTGTCCGTCATGCATTCCATAAAGAGCAAAACCCCATGGTTAGCCTTGCCCTCATAATTGACCTCCACTAATTGCCCCTCTTTGCTGCTGGCGCGCTTGATGGCTGCCTCGATATTGTCTTTGGGCATGTTTTGGGCTTTGGCGTTGAGTATGGCGGTGCGTAATTTGGCATTGCTGGCTGGATCGCCCCCACCCTCTTTGGCTGCCAGCGTGATGGCTTTGGCTAATTTGGGGAAAACCTTACTCATTTTATCCCAGCGTTTTTCTTTGGCTGCTCGTCTGTATTCAAAAGCACGTCCCATTAAAATCCTTTCTGTAAGAGTTGTGCCACTTCTTTAGCGTGGTAGCTGATGATCATATCCGCCCCCGCACGCTTAAAAGCGATCATGGTTTCTAAAAGCAAGCGATCATAATCCATTAAATTATGGGCTTGGGCGAGTTTGAACATCGCATATTCCCCGCTCACATTGTAAAGAGCAAGGGGTAAGAGCGTGCGATCCTTAATGCTACGCACAATATCCAAATACACCAAAGCGGGCTTGACCATCAAAATATCTGCCCCTTGAATCTCATCTTCTAAACTCTCTAAGATCGCCTCTTTGGGGTTGGCATAATCCATTTGGTAACTCTTGCGATCCCCAAAACTGGGGGCAGATTGCGCCACATCTCTAAAGGGACCATAATAGCTACTGGCAAACTTAGTGGAGTAGCTCATGATCGGTGTGTGGGGGTAGCCCCCTTGATCCAAGGCTTGGCGAATCGCTAAAACCATGCCATCCATCATCGCACTAGGGGCGATCACATCCACCCCACTTTGGGCTAGGATAACAGCCTGCTTGCCCAAAATCTCTAGGGTTTTGTCATTATCCACGCTTTGATCGCGCAAAATGCCACAATGCCCGTGATCGGTGTATTCACAAAAACACAGATCAGCAATCACCACCAAAGAGGGCAACTCTTTTTTAATGGCACGCGTGGCTTTAGCCACTATATGATCGGCATTAAGCGCACTTGAGCCTTGAGCGTCCTTGTGGCTGGGGATTCCAAATAACAGCACGGCTTGAATGCCCAAATCTTGCAACAAGGCGCATTCTTTTAAGATCATATCAATACTCATTTGGAACACCCCGGGCATGGAGGCAATGGGGTTAGACACCCCCACCCCCTCAAGCACAAATAAAGGCGCGATAAAATCAGCAACATGCAGTCTTGTTTCACGCACCAAAGCCCGTAAATTTTCTGTGGCACGCAAGCGTCTTAAGCGTCTAAACATCAAAAATCCTTTTTTTGGTTTTGATAGGGGCTGGTTAAAAACAGCACGCACAGCACACCCACGCTAAAGCCGGCAATGAGCGCGCCGATGGTGTGGGCGTTGTAATAAATGCGCGCACCCATTGTCAAAAAGGCTAAGGGCAAAAAGATCAGCCACACCCAGCTATAACGGCGCACCAAAAAAGCTAGGGCACAAGCGATCATCGAGGAATGCCCGCTGGGCATGTTTTTAGAACTCCCATTGGGGCGCTCACCCAAACGCCTACTAAAGATCACCACATTATTAAGCCCCCATTTAAAGGAATGCGTGGCGATGGTGGTGGCGATACTCACATGGATAATTTGGATCAGACCGATCGGATCGCGTTTGATTAAGGGCAGGGCAAAAGAGGCAAGAGTGGGCACAAAACGGGCATAATGTTCGGTGGTGTCAAAAACTAGGGGGACTTGGGGTTGCTTGGCGATCTTGGGAAAAGGGGTGATCGCCCCGATGATAAAGAGTAAAACAAAAAGGGCAATGCTTTTAAGGGGGAGTTTTTGGGGGAAACTTTGGGGGTAGAGGGTTTTAAATTTAGTGTTCTTCATGGGCTTTAAAAATGTCTAAA
>NZ_FZLB01000017.1:0-36617 GCF_900196775.1 Helicobacter bizzozeronii | reverse complement strand
ATCTTAGACAGTAAGCATCAATCGCAAACAGACACACAGTGATTAAGTTATAACGATCATTCCAACATAGTTATCACTCATTATACTTTTGCATTTTTTTTTTCAAGCAGAAGACGGCATACGAGATCATGCCTAGTCTCGTGGGCTCGGAGATGTGTATAAAGAGACAGGTAGAGGGCAATGGGGTTAGGGGCGTTATCGTTGTAATAGAGGGTGTTTTGTGTGCCCATAATCAACATGTCGCGCACTTTAAAGGGGGAGAGCCAAGAGAGATAAATAGAGATGGGGGTTTGTTTGGGTGTGGGCAAGTAGAAATTTAAGCAGGTGCTGGTTGGGGTGGGGTGGTCTGGGTGGCTGGCTTGGTGGAGGGTGGGATTAGTGGCAACACAGAGGGCATTGGGGTAGAAAAAAGAGAGGATGCTAAGATCATGCAAGCCTAGATCGTAAAGAATATTGGTGTCCTCACGGCAAATACCCCCCAAACGGCGGGAGGTGATGCTAAGGACATCACCCAGCATGCCTAGATTTTTTTGAATCCAACGGATGGGTGCAGAATAGATGAAGGTTAGATCGCAATGCAGGATTTTTTGTTGTTGTTTGGCTAGGGCGTAGAGTTCTTTAGCTTGTGCTAGACATGCCCCCAAGGGCTTTTCTATAAAAACATGTTTGTTTGCCAAAAGGGCTTGTTTGGCTAGGGCGTAATGCGTATTTACGGGGGTGATGATCAACACAGCTTGGATTTTTGGATCGTCCAAAACTTGAGCAATAGAGGGTGTAACCTGCACGCCTTTAAAATCCCTTTGAGCTTCTTGCAAGCGATCCAAAGAGGTATCACAAATGCTTTTAAGGGTGAAACGCCCCAAATGGCGTGCGATTTTTTGCCCCCAATAGCCATACCCGATTAATCCAACGGCAATCATTAAAGTAGCCGCAAGAGTTTAGCTGGATTGCCCGCATAAATCCCACTCGTGGTGATGTCTTTAGTTACCACGCTCCCAGCCCCAATCACCACATGGCTACAAATTTGCACGGGTAAGATGGTCGCATTCGAGCCAATGCTGACATGATCGCCAATGCGGGTTTCTTTCCATGATTTAGGATCGGGGTTAGGGCAACCCTCTTTAAAAAGGTCATTGGTGAAGACCACCCCATGTCCGATAAAACAAAACGCCCCGATCTGCACGCGCGAACAAATAAAGGTGTGGCTTTGGATACGGCTATGCGCCCCCACCACCACGCCCTTTTGGATTTCACAAAAAGGACCCACAAAAACATGTTCTTTTAAATGACAGCCATAGAGATTACAGGGTTGGCACACCACCACGCTTTCATCTGCCAGCACATCTTTAAGGGGCGTATTTGGGATTAAATGCATCGTTTTCCTTACAAAAGCGTTATCATAACAGATTAAGCTTTTCGTGTGCTTTTAAGCCTCAGTTTAAAGATAGGCGCAAAGAAATATGCTAGAATAGGGGCTATGCTTGTGGTGGCAAAGCGAGCGATTTAAGGAGAAAGATTGAAAATATTAGTTGTAGATGATAGTTCCACAATGCGCCGAATCATTAGGAATACCCTCCAGCGTTTGGGCTATGAGGACATCATGGAAGCCGAGCACGGGGTGGAAGCTTGGGGGAAGTTGGATAGCAACGACACCACAGGGGTGCTCATCACGGATTGGAACATGCCCGAGATGAATGGGCTGGACTTGGTGAAAAAGGTGCGCTCCGATGGGCGTTTTAAAGACCTACCCATTATCATGATCACCACAGAGGGGGGCAAGGCGGAGGTGATCACCGCTTTGAAGGCTGGGGTCAATAACTACATCGTCAAACCCTTTACGCCACAAGTTTTAAAAGAGAAATTAGAGGTCGTCTTGGGGACCAATGACTAAGCGGGGTTTGGCGGATTAGAGGCGTGCAAACAGGTTTTTACTTCAAAACTCTCATTTTACCCACTGCCTATCCCGATTTATTTGCAGATTTTTTATTAGACTTTACGCAAGAAGCTATCGAGGAGGATTGCGTGTCTAATTTGGGCGATCACCCCTACCAATACACCGGTGGGAGCGGGCAAGCCCATGTTTTACCCCATGTTGCCTACATTGTCTATTCCAATCAAGAGCCTAGTGCCTTGCTCCAAAGCCTTGAGGGGTTTTGCCAGACCTTGGGCGATCAAGACTTGCCAGTTGGTTTTTACCACCATACCAGCACCCACCCCAATTTAGATTGGATCAGTGCCTACCAACAAAGTATCCAGCCCATCGCTTGTGGGCAATTTTACATCACGCCCAGTTGGATACCCCCGACAGACACACCCTTAAGGGTTTTGACCCTCGATCCTAGCCTTGCCTTTGGGACAGGGCACCATGAGAGTACGCGCATGCTCTTAGAGAGTTTTTCTAGCATGCCAGCCAAGACTTTTAAGGGTAAGTTAGCCCTAGATGTGGGTTGTGGGAGCGGGATCTTGGGTTTGGCATTAGCTAGTTTGGGGGCGTGCGTGCATTTGTGTGATATCGACCCTTTAGCCATTGAGGAGACCCAAAAGAATTTTGTGCGTAACCATCTTAACATCGGGCGTATTTGGCAAGGCTCTTTAGAGCAACAAGCAGTGTCCTATGATCTCATCGCCATCAACATTGTAGCCGATGTGATCCTAGGGCTCTACCCTTCTGTGTTGCAAGCCAGCCATGCAGATACATTGCTTTTTTTATCAGGCATCTTGGATTGCCATGCGCATGCTGTTTTGGAGCGTTATACGCAGGGTTTTGAGCTATTAGAACAAAAGATCGAAAATGAATGGGTGGGCTTGTCTTTGAGAGCTAAACCTAGCTGATGAAATCAATTTAAGGAACTTTTATGGAGAACAATAACAAAGGACCGGGCGATCCCAATTCTAAAAAACCGCTCTTGCAAAATCCCTTATTGCTGGTGATTTTGTTTATTGTGGTTGCTATCATCGCCATGCGCGTGATGAATAGCGATGAAGGCTTTGGCGATCGTTTCCTCTCTACCAGCACTAAGAACATTAGCTACCACGAGATGAAAGAACTCATTGAGAAAAAAGAAGTGGATAGCGTGAGTATTGGACAGACTCTCATCAAAGCCACCAGCAAAGAGGGCAATAGTAAAACTATCTATGTGGCTAAACGCGTGCCCGATCTCTCCTTAGTGCCCCTCTTGGACGCGCAAAAAATTAACTATTCGGGCTTTAGCGAATCCAATTTCTTCACCGATATTTTGGGCTGGCTCTTGCCCGTGTTGGTGATTTTGGGCTTGTGGATGTTCATGGCAAGTCGGATGCAAAAAAACATGGGCGGGGGGATTTTTGGCATGGGCAGTTCTAAAAAACTCATCAATGCCGAAAAACCCAAAGTCCGTTTCAATGACATGGCGGGCAATGAGGAGGCAAAGGAGGAGGTCGTAGAAATTGTGGATTTTCTCAAATACCCCGATCGTTATGCCTCTTTGGGAGCCAAAATCCCTAAGGGTGTTTTGTTAGTAGGTCCTCCTGGAACCGGTAAAACTCTGCTAGCTAAAGCCGTAGCGGGGGAAGCCAGCGTGCCCTTTTTCTCTATGGGGGGGAGTAGTTTTATTGAAATGTTTGTAGGACTTGGGGCTAGCCGTGTGCGTGATCTCTTTGATATTGCCAAAAAAGAAGCCCCCAGCATTATTTTTATTGATGAGATCGATGCGATTGGTAAGAGTAGAGCAGCCGGGGGGATGATTAGTGGCAATGATGAGAGGGAGCAGACACTAAACCAACTCTTAGCCGAAATGGATGGCTTTGGTTCAGAAAATGCCCCCGTAATTGTGCTGGCTGCCACCAACCGCCCCGAGATTTTAGACCCCGCACTGCTTAGACCCGGACGCTTCGATCGCCAAGTCTTGGTGGATAAACCCGATTTTAACGGACGGGTGGAGATTTTAAAAGTGCATATTAAGCCGGTGAAACTGGCTAATGATGTGGATTTGCAAGAGATCGCTAAGCTGACTGCCGGATTAGCTGGGGCGGATTTGGCTAATATCATCAATGAGGCCGCTTTGTTAGCCGGGCGCAACAACCAAAAAGAAGTCAAACAACAGCACTTAAAAGAGGCGGTCGAGCGGGGCATTGCCGGTCTAGAGAAAAAAAGTCGGCGTATTTCGCCCAAAGAGAAAAAGATTGTCGCCTACCATGAGAGCGGGCATGCCGTGATTTCTGAGATGACAAAGGGCTCCGCACGGGTCAATAAGGTTTCAATCATCCCTAGAGGGATGGCAGCTTTGGGCTACACGCTCAACACCCCAGAGGAAAATAAATACCTCATGCAAAAACACGAGCTCATCGCAGAAATTGATGTCTTGTTAGGCGGACGGGCGGCCGAAGAGGTATTTTTACAAGAGATTTCTACGGGAGCAAGCAATGATTTAGAGCGTGCGACCGACATCATCAAGGGCATGGTGAGCTACTATGGCATGAGCGATGTGAGCGGGTTGATGGTGCTTGAAAAACAGCGTAATTCCTTTTTAGGGGGGGGCTTTGGGAGCGGGCGCGAGTTTAGCGAAAAAATGGCTGAAGAGATGGATGGCTTTATTAAAAACTTGCTAGAGGAACGCTATAGCCATGTCAAACAGACCTTGAGCGACTATAAGGATGCCATTGAGGTGATGGTGGGCGAACTCTTTGAAAAAGAGGTCATCACGGGCGAACGGGTGCGCGAGATTATCAGCGAATACGAATCGGCAAATAATTTACAAACCCGTTTGGTGCCCCTAGAAGAACATGCGAGCTGATGTGCGCTAATGCCGATTAAGCCCCTCTATCTCTTCCCCAATCTCTTCACGGCGAGCAGTATTTTTTTGGGCATGATGAGTATTCTTTATGCCTCTAGGGGGAGCTTTGTGATAGCGTGTTGGCTGGTTGTGGGGAGTTTGGTATTAGATGGGCTAGATGGGCGTATTGCGCGCTTGACCAACACTACAAGCAAGTTTGGGCTAGAATTTGACTCGTTGGCTGATGTCGTGGCTTTTGGGGTCGCCCCGAGCCTTATCGCCTATTTTTATGCTGGGCATTTTTATGGGCGTTGGGGCATGGCAGCTTGTGCGCTCTTTGTGATCTTTGGGGCGATCCGCTTGGCGCGTTTCAATGTTACCACCCAAACCACCGATCCTTATTCCTTTATTGGTATCCCCATCCCCAGCGCGGCAGTGCTGGTGGTGCTAGGGGTGTTGATAGACACCAAATACGGCATTTTGAAAGAGGGTTGGGGGAAGTTTTTTTTAATCTATATTGTGTTTTTAGGTGTGATGATGGTGAGCAATATCCGCTACCCTAACTTTAAAAAAGTGCAATGGAATTTAAAGCTCTTTATCTTGCTTGTCTTTTTCTTGCTCTTGCTCTTTGTGCGCCCTTTAGAGGTCTTGGGGACTTTTATGTTCTGCTATCTCTTTTATGGGATCATCCGCTGGCTTGTTTTGATGGTAAAAATTATTTTTAAACACCGATGAAACGCGCACATTTTTATATTGAGGGCATGACTTGTAGTTCGTGTTCTAGTGGGATCGAGCGATCTTTGGGGCGTAAAAAGTTCATCCAAGAGATCGGGGTGGATTTGATCAGCAAAAAAGCCTCTGTGCTCTATGATGAGAATCAAGCCAGCCTAGAGGATATTTTCAAACAAATTGAAAAGCTAGGCTACACGCCCAAATCAAAGCTAGAAAAGTCCTCCCAAAGCACGCCTTTTTTAACGCCCAATAAAAAGTTAGTGGGCGCAATTCTTTTGAGTGTGGGCGTGCTCTGTTTGTCTATGTTAGCAGCATTTCTGCCCCTCCCGCAGATCTTGCAAAACCCTTTTTATAATGGGTTAGTGCAACTGATTCTAACTTTAGGGGTCATGCACATGGGGAGGGATTTTTATCTCAAGGGCTTTAGCACGCTGTTGGCGCGCCAGCCCAACATGGATAGCCTGATAGCCATAGGGACAACCAGTGCCCTACTCTATAGTTTGTTCTTACTCTTTAAAGCCTACCACCATGCACCTTTGGAGGGCTATTACTTTGAGAGTGTGTGCGTGATTGTGGTTTTTGTGATGGTGGGCAAGCGCATTGAAAACGCCTCAAAAGATAAAGCCCTACAGGCGATGCAAACTCTAATTAGTCACCAAAGCCCCACCGCCCTTAAAATGCAGGGGCAAGAGAGTGTAGAGGTCTTAATTGATGCGATTCAAGTGGGCGATGTGCTCAAAATTTTACCCGGTAGCTACATCCCCATAGATGGGATCATCACCGAGGGCGAGGGCGAGATTGATGAGTCCATGCTCACAGGGGAGAGCCTGCCTGTTTATAAAAATGTGGGCATGCCCGTTTTTTCGGGCACGCTCAACACCACCACTTCTTTTTTGATTCAAGCCACGCGCACCAACACCCAAAGCACCTTAAACAAGATTTTAGAGCTCATCAACAACGCACAAGGTTCTAAGGCACAGATTGCACGCCTAGCAGACAAAGTGGCGGGGGTTTTTGTGCCTGCTGTGATAGGGATTGCTGCTATAGCCTTTTTAGTGTGGCTAGCTTTGGGGGATTTTGCGCGCGCTTTAGAGGTGTTTATTAGCGTGTTGGTGATCTCTTGTCCTTGCGCATTGGGGCTAGCAACGCCGATGTCTATTTTAGTGGCTAATAAAGAGGCTAGCCTACTAGGACTCTTTTTTAAAGACGCCCAAGCCCTAGAAAAAGCGCGCAGCGTGAGCTGTGTGGTCTTTGATAAAACGGGCACGCTCACACTAGGGCAACCCATGGTTAAAGAAGTGATCGCCAAAGAGGGCTTAGACATCTCAGAATTGTTAGGCTTGTGTGCGAGTTTGGAGGCGCATAGCGAACATGTCATTGCTAAGGGCATTGTGGCTTATGCTAAGGATCAGGGCATCAGTTTGCAAGAGGCTAAAGAGGTCAAGGTGCAAATGGGTCTAGGCATTAGCGCGCTGGTGGGGGATCGCTTGATCTTAGTGGGGAGTTTGGAATATTTAGCTTTGCCCAACCCCTTTGAGAGCAAGATGGGCGGTATTCAGGTGTTTGTGGGCACGCCCCAAGAGATTTTAGGCGTGATCTTGCTAGAGGACACACTCAAAGAGGGGGTTAAAGAGCATATCAACCAGCTTAAAGCCATGGGCGTTAAAACCATGCTTTTAAGCGGGGATCATGCCCAAAATGTAGCGACTTTGGCCCAAGAGTTGGGCATGGATCACTACCAAGCGCAGGCAAAGCCACAGGACAAACTCCATGCCATCGAGCAGCTCAAGGCACAGGGGGAAGTGGTGATGATGGTAGGCGATGGGATGAATGATGCGCCCAGCCTAGCGCGCAGCGATGTCGCCTTAGTGATGGCTAAGGGGAGCGATGCGAGCTTAGAGGTGGCTGATGTGGTGAGCTTTAATAATGACATCCAATCGGTGATCGGTGCTATTAAATTGAGCACGCTCACCATCGCCAATATCAAGCAAAATTTATTTTGGGCTTTTTGCTATAATAGCGTGGCAATTCCGCTAGCCTGTGGGGTGGCCTTTAAACTGGGGGTCATGTTAAACCCCATGTTGGCAAGCTTGGCTATGAGTTTGAGCAGTGTGAGCGTGGTTCTCAACGCCCAACGGCTCAGGGGCGCGCATCTTAAAATTAGAGGATAACATGCAAGAGATTAGCATTAAAGTAGAGGGCATGACATGCCAGCATTGTGTGGATAAGATTGAGAAGTTTGTTGGGGAGCTTGAGGGGGTGAGCCAAATTGAGGTGAGTTTGGCAGATAAAGAAGTGAGGGTTGGCTACCATGCTCCAGCTAACCCAGAGGACATTAAAGAGGCGATTTTAGATGCGGGTTACGAATTAGGTTAATTGTTGAAAATTTTTTTAAAGCGTTTTTATCCCTATGTAAAAGGGCACTACAAGGCTTTTATTGTGGTGTTGCTCTCCTCTGTGGTGGTGGCAGCTAGCACGGCATGGGGGACCTATCTAGTCAAGCCGACTTTAGATGAAATTTTCATCAAAAAAGACACCCACATGCTCACCATTTTGCCCTTTTTGGTGGTTTTGGCGTATTTGGGTAAGAGTGGGGGGATTTATTTACAGACCTATTTTACCAACTATATCGGGTTAGACATTGTTAAGAAATTGCGTAACCACATGCTGCAACACCTGCTCCAAATGGAGTTGGGGTTTTTCAACCGCACCCAAAAGGGCGAACTCATCGCACGCATCACAAGCGATATTGCCTTAGTGCGTGCTAGTCTATCTAATTATCTAGCCGAGAGCATTAGAGAAGCCCTCACCATTATAGGCTTAATTGGCGTGGTGATCTATCAAAGCCCTAAATTAGCCCTTGTGGGGCTTGTGATCATGCCCTTAGCCGCCTTCCCTCTAAGCAAGATCATCAAAAAGGTCAAAAGACTCTCCAAAGCCAACCAAGAGAGCAATGCCAGCATGACGGCTAGATTGTCTGAGATTTTCCATAGTATTGAGGTGATCAAAACCTCTAATGGCGAAAACCTAGAACTGCAAGCCTTCAAAAAAGAAAACCAACGCTTTTTCCAAATCAGCCTCAATGGGATCAAATACGCTGAAATCTCCAGCCCGCTTATGGAGTTTTTAGGCTCTATTGCGATCGCTTTAGTGATTTATCTAGGTGGGTTAGAAGTCATTAAAGGGCATATTAGCGTGGGGGCGTTTTTCTCTTTCATCACCGCCCTTTTCATGCTTTACACGCCCATTAAACGCCTTGTGCGAATCGTTTCTAACTTCCAAGAAGCCCTAGTGGCTGGGGATAGGATTTATGAAATTTTGGAGCGTGTGCCCGCCATTCAAGATGGGCATCAAGAATTAAAAGAACCCATTGAACGCATTGTGTTTCAAGGGGTGAGTTTAGCGTATTTACCCAACCAATTTGCCTTGCAAAATATCAACCTTGATTTGCAAAAGGGGCAGATTGTCGCCTTCAAGGGCAAGAGCGGGAGTGGCAAAAGTTCGCTGGTCAATCTCGTTTTACGCCTCTATGAGCCCACAAGCGGACAGATCACGATCAACAACACCCCCTTACAAGATTTGCAACAAAAGAGCCTAAGGGCGCAAATTGGCATTGTAACCCAAAAGGTTTTTATCTTCAGCGGATCGGTGGCAGAAAATGTCGCCTATGGTTTGGAGATTGACACCAATAGGGTGACTAAATGCCTAGAACAAGCGCAGGCTTTGGAGTTTGTGGAACATTTGGGCGGTATAGAGAGCACTTTAGAGGAATTTGGCACCAATTTAAGCGGGGGGCAACGCCAAAGAATCGCCATTGCGCGTGCGCTGTATCGCGATGCGAGCGTGCTCATCTTTGATGAAGCCACCTCAGCTCTTGATCACGCCACCCAAGAGGGAATCAAGCAAACCATTTATGATCTCAGACATAACCGCCTCATCTTGATGATCTCGCATAACGAGTCCAGTTTGGAAATTGCTAGCCATATCTATGCCCTAGAGGAGGGGGTGCTCCAAACTTCTTAAGACTATGCTATAATAGGAGATTGTTGGATAGGAGAGTGCATGTGGTGGCGGGTTGTTTTATTGGGTGCGTTTTTGGTGGGCTGTAAAAACGATGTTTTTACCCTCCCGTATTTGAATTTCACCTATAAAAGTGCTCCTGTTAAAGACAAGCCCGATTTGGGTAACCTAGTGGTAGCACCCGCTCAAGTGGAGTTTTCGCGTGAGTTTCTCCCCAAATACTACCAAAAACGCTATACCAAAGGTCTCCAAGAGGGGATCGCTAAGGTTTTGGGCAATAGGGGCTATCAGGTAATTTTGCCCACTAAGAAAAACCCCAACAAAGACCCCAATGCCCTACAAGCCACGATCACCGGCTCGATTCATTTTGCTTTCCAAAACACCCCCTCTGATCTCAAAGCCATTAAGGCAATGCTAAAAGCCACCCATAATGACTATTTGGAACCAGCAAGGGTATTGCGCATGCTAGAGATTCAAGCGCATTTTAAGGTGTGTGAGGGGCCTATCTGCCAAATCATCGCCCAAACCATCTATGCGCCCATTTTAAAGGCTAATCCCATTGATAGCGATCCCAATGAGAGGGGCGGGCCTAATCAAAGTTATAATAACGCCATTATAGAGGGGCTCAATCGGCTTTATCAAAAGAGCTTAAAAGATTTAGAAAATCAGCTACAAAACCAGCTCCAACCTGTGAGGACCAACGATGTTATCTAAAGATATTGCCGAATATGCCAAAATTAAAAACGAGCTTTACGCCTATGTTTCCTATCTCTTGACCCAAAATATCAAAAACTACCTCAAAGAACCCACGCTTAAATATGTCCAAATCGCTATGGAACGCATCAAACAAGAGGTGCGGATTAAAGAGGATATTTTTATCTTGGACATGAATGGGAATTTAATTGATCGTGAGGGCAAGATCAAAAGCAGTTTTGCGGAAAACTCTTTAGAACGGGGCTATTTTTATGAGGCGGTGCAAGAAAAGCGTTGTATTTTGACCAATCCCTACCCCACACGCAATAACCGCGGACTAGTAGTAACGGCAGCCTATCCCATTTACAACAACCAAAACGAATTATTTTTTGTGGTGTGCATGCATATTCCCTTGCGTGTCGCGCTGTCATTAAGCTCTTCTTCTAAATACTACAATGTGTTTGCCGAGGGGAGCATAATCATGTATTTTGCCATCTCGGTTACACTGGGTCTAGTGTCTTTGTTGCTTTTTGTCAAGAGCATTTCAAGCCTGACCAATGCGCTAGCACACTTTGATAGTTTTGATGTTAAAGAAGTTTTCCACCCCATCGTTTTGCTCACCCTAGCCCTAGCCACGGTCGATCTAGTCAAAGCCATTTTTGAGGAAGAGGTGTTGGGCAAAAACAGCGGGGATAGCCACCACGCCATCCACCGCACGATGATCCGCTTTTTAGGTTCGATCATCATCGCCCTAGCCATTGAAGCCTTGATGTTGGTCTTCAAATTTAGCATCAGTGCCCCCAACAAGATCATCTATGCGATTTATTTGGCTAGCGGGGTGTCTGCCCTTTTGATTAGTCTAGCCATTTATGTTAAGTTTGCCTATGGGGCGGCTAACAACTCAAATAAGAAAAATTAAAACTACAGCCATTGACTCCAGCCATGCTCGCCCCCAAATCCACCATAAAACTTTGAGTCAAATCCCCCAATACTGCAAAGCCCACACTTTTAAGCCCACTAGCCAGCGTGATCAGTCCCCCAAATTGGAGGGGATCAAAGGGGCTAGGACTAAATAAAATACAGCCATGCAACCGGGCTTAAGCCCTTTGGCACGGGCAAAAAGAGAACATGGATGCTACGCCAATAGGCAATAGATAACGCTAAAAAGATAAAAATTAGGATATTTACATCCTTAAGAGGATTTTTAGGTTATTGTAGTCTATTAAATTATCAAAAGGTCTTAATTTTGAATATTCACCACTTTTGCAAAAGTTCTAAGGTGACATCATTTTCCCCATTCTACGCTTTTTGCAATATTTTTTAAGCAAAACCGGTGGGATACCCAAAATCAAATTTTCTCAAAATTTATTGAAACAGAAATGAGACTAATTTTTTCTTTATGTTTAAAAAAGCATTAAGTAATACTAATGTAGCATGTAGTAGTATCTTATGCGAAAGGACAAGATGAAACACAGCAAAGAAGTTTTAGACCCCAACCGAGAATTTGACAAATTAAAACAAGAATATTTGCGTCAAGAGATGGTTTATGCCACTTATCTTAAAGAGAGCAAACGCCATCTTTATGGTTGTAAGGATATTTTAACCCGCCACCAATTTTTTGTGGATCGTTGTCGGGCTTATAAACCCTTGAGTGAAGTGTATTTGCGTTTGCGTCACTTCTCCAAGAGGTGCAAGATCAGCATGCGCCCTATTCGCGAATCCTTTGAAAAGTTCCGCCGCACCCACAACAACACCCTAACATCTATCAAACGCTACGAAGCCAAACTCCAACGCATCAAAGAGGGCAAATCCCCCTCTGATTGGGCATAATTAGAAAAGTTTGATGGTATGCGTGTCTCTAGGCACGCATGAGCCAATAACCCTTGCGTGTAACCCCAAATCTTGTAGGCGTTGCACGGACTCCAATCCCTCTTTCTCTCCCAAAGCCACCAACAAGCCCCCCGAAGTTTGCGCATCGTAAAAGAGAATCTCGGGCAGTTTCGCATAGCTTTGCACTTGTGTTTGCAGAGCTTGTTTGTTTGCCTCGCTGCCCCCCGGATATATTCCTTGTTTTGCCAACTCTAAAGCCCCCTTGAAAAGCGGGACTTGTGCGGTGTCAATCTCAAAAGAGAGCGTGGGGATTAGCATTTCTGCCAAATGCCCGATGAGCCCAAAACCGGTTACATCCGTGCAGGCATGCACGCTAAAACCTTGCAAAACTTGCATGGCTTGTAGGTTTAAAGTTGCCATGCTACTTATGGCTTGGGGCGCACTCTCTAAGAGCTTGCGTTTTAAAGCGGTGGTAATGATCCCACTACCAAGAGGCTTAGTCAAAATCAGTTGATCGCCTATTTGCACGCCTTTTTTGCCCCACAAAGACCCCAGCACCGCCCCAGTAACACTGAGCCCGTATTTTTGTTCCACATCGCTCAAGCTATGCCCGCCCAACAAGGGACAGGCACACTCATTCAGTTTGTCTAGCGATCCTTGCATGATGGCACGCACACTCTCTAAACTGACATGTTCTTGATCCCAAGCCAAGATACTCAGCGCACTGATTGCGCGCGCTCCCTTAGCAAAAATATCGCTCAACGCATTCGCCGTAGCGATCTGCCCGTAAGTGTAAGCATCATCCACCACCGGGGGGATCACATCCACGCTTTGCACCAATAAAGATTCCCCAACATGCACCGCCCCGCAATCATCGTTGTCGCTAAAATCTAACACCACACCTTTTAAGCGGGGTTGGGCGAGCTTGGCTGTAATTTGTTTGAGGTCCTCCAGACCCACCTTAGCCGCTCAGCCCGCACAACGCACAAACTGGGTTAAATCTTGCCCCAATCATAACTCCTTAGTGATTACTCTGGCTTTTGTGCCCACCGCACTTGCCCCAGCGGGCATGTCATGGAGCACCACCGCATTTGCCCCAATTTTGACATCATTCCCAATGGTGATCGCCCCCAACACCTTAGCCCCCGCCCCCACGACCACGCGATCGCCTAAAGTGGGGTGGCGTTTGCCCTTGATCTTGCCCGTGCCCCCCAAAGTTACCCCATGGTAGATCGTAACATCATCGCCAATCTCAGTGGTCTCCCCAATCACCACGCCCATGCCATGGTCGATGAATAGCCCACGCCCAATCTTAGCCCCCGGGTGGATTTCAATCCCGGTAACAAAGCGGGCTAGTTGGGAGAGTGCGCGGGCTAAAAAATAGAGACGGCGTTTATGCAAAGCGTGGGCTAGGCGGTGGGCTAGCAGTGCATGGATACCCGGATAAAGTAGCAACACTTCCCATTTATTGCGTGCAGCCGGATCCTGCTCTAAAGCCCGCTCTAGGCTATAGATTAAATCTTGCATCATAAAGCCCAGTGGAGATGTATTTTTCTCCCCCATCAGGGGCAATGGCTAAGACAGATTTACCCTTACCTAGTGTGCGCGCCACTTGCAAGCCGGCAAAAATAGCCGCCCCTGAGGAGATTCCCACTAAAATCCCCTCTTTTTGCCCAAAGAGTTTCGCACACTGCATGGCTTCTTTGTCATCAACAGCGATCACGCCATCCACCACGCTTTTATCATAGTTGGCTGGCACAAAGCCCACACCGATACCTTGAATTTTATGCGGGGTGTGTGTCCCCCCGCTCAAAATAGGCGATTGTGCCGGCTCAACAGCGATGATCTTCGCATGGTGGTTTTGTTCTTTAAACTTGCGCCCCACGCCTGCAATCGTGCCCCCCGTGCCCACACCCAACACCACCGCATCCACGCCGGGTAAATCTTTTAAAATCTCTTGGGCAGTGGTGTCGTAGTGCTTTTGGGGGTTGGCTGGGTTTTCAAATTGTTGGGGGATAAAATAGCCCTCTTGCTTGCCCAACTCTAAGGCCTTATCAATTGCTCCCTTTGTGCCCTTTGCCCCCTCTGTTAAGATGAGTTCCGCCCCGTAAGCCTTAATGAGTTCTCTGCGTTCCACACTCATGGTATCTGGCATGACAATGATGACTTGATAGCCTTTAAGCAGACCCATGAGGGCTAGAGCGATTCCCGTATTCCCGCTGGTGGGCTCAACAATACGCATGCCCTTTTTGAGCTTGCCCTCTTTTTCTGCTTGCTCGATCATCCCCAAAGCGGCGCGATCTTTGACACTCCCCCCCGGGTTAAACTTCTCTAACTTCACAAAAAAATCCGCCGTGTCTGCCTCTAAAAGATGGCTTGTTTTTAAAATGGGCGTGTTGCCAATGAGTTCTAAAGCGTTAGAATAGATCATGCATACCTTCCTTAAGAATTAAAAGGGATTTTTCTTAAAAATTCTAGCCCCTTAGGTGTTCTGTGGTCAAAAAACACACTCTGCCTAGTATCCATAGTGGCGATTTTAGCCAAATCCTCTTGATCCAAATGAAAATCAAAGATTTGGGCGTTTTGCGTGATCCGCTCTATCTTAGCGGACTTAAATAAAACCGATATGCCCCTTTGGGTGATCCAGCGCAAGATCACTTGGGCGGTGCTTTTATGGTGTTTGTGGGCGATCTCTTGCAAAAGGGGGTGTTTGAAAATGTCATTCTTGTCCTGCGCAAAGGGCGACCACGCTTGGGGCTGGACTTGGTGTGCTTGCATAAACTCCTGATCGTGTTGTCTTTGGAAAAAGGGGTTAAGCTCAATTTGATTGACTGCAGGGGCGATCTCATTAAAGGCGATCAGATCGGCTAGGCGATCGGGGTAGAAATTACTCACCCCAATGGCGCGAATCTTACCCTCTTTATGCAACGCCTCTAGGGCGCGGTAAGTCCCGTAGTAGTCATTAAAGGGCTGGTGCACCAAGACCAAATCCAAGTAATCTAGCTGCATTTTGGCTAGGGATTTTTCTACTGAGGTTTTAGCCCTTTGCTCCCCAGCATTGCTAAACCACACTTTAGTGGTGATGAATAATTCCTCACGGGGGACACTTGTTTTGTTGACCGCACGCCCCACGCCCGCCTCATTGCCATACATTTGGGCGGTGTCTATTAAGCGATAGCCCACATCGATGGCTTGCAAAACCACATTTTCACACTCGGCATCTGGGATTTGATATACCCCAAGCCCTAAAAGGGGCATTTTGACTTGGTTATTCAAGCTGATATATTCCATTGGATACTCCCTATTTCAAATTAAAACTACACTCTTAGCACAAAGAAGTTAATTAACTCCTTTCCAAAAACAAATCTTTTTGGCTAATTTGCTCCCCCTCGCTCAAAATCGCCGCTCGCTCTACCACGCAAAGCAATTCGCGGATATTGCCATGCCAGCTATAGTTGAGCATGCACTCTTGCGCCCCCTTAGAAAAGCTCTTTTTGCCTAGATTATAAGTTTGCAACACTTCTTGTAATTTCCACTCGGCTAAGGGTAAAATCTCCTCTTGGCGCTCTTTTAGAGGCGGGATATGCAAAGGAATTGTTTGGAGTCTAAAAAAGAGGTCTTCTCTAAATTCTTTGCTGGCGATCTTTTCTTGGATATTGGTGTTGCTAGCAGCAATGAAACGCACATCGATTTTAACAATCTTGTTACTCCCCAGACGCATCAACTCCTTTTCTTGGATCACCCGCAATAATTTGCTCTGCAATTTTAAGGGCATCTCGGTGATCTCATCTAAAAACACGCTCCCCTTATGCGCGCTCTCAAAGAGCCCTGCCTTAGCGTTGGTCGCATCGGTGAATGCGCCCTTTTCATAGCCAAACAACTCGGATTCTAATAAATGCTCGGGGATGGCTGCCATGTTGATCGCCACAAAGGGCGCGCCCTTGCGTTTGGAGTTTTCATGGATAAAGCGTGCAAAAACTTCCTTACCCACCCCACTTTGCCCCAATAAAAGCACGCTGGCATCCGTAGCGGCTGCTTTGAGGGCTTGTTTTTGCACCTCCTCTAAGGCTTTTGAGCTGGCTCTAAAAAACTCTTGGGTTTTGGGGGTTTTGCTCTTGGGGGGGTGGATTTTGTGGAACTCCAACACCCGCTTACTGCGGTAAATGGACTCTAAGAGCAATTCGGGCTTGAAGGGCTTTTGGAAAAAATCTTTGACCCCCAAGCGAATCGACTCGATGGCCTTATTGAGCGTGGCATTCCCGGTGATCACAATGGCTTCATAACGCCCCTCTAATTGGCGCAAAAACTCCAGCCCGTCCATTTGGGGCATGTTAATGTCCGTAATAATAAGCTCAAAACTCTCATCTAGAGCTTTGAGCGCATCCTTAGGGCTTTTGAAAGCGACCACCTCTAAATCCTCCTGATCGCTAAAAAAGAGTTCTAAACTCTTACGCATATTAATATCATCTTCTACAATGGCGATTTTCATTTTCTTTCCTTTTCATAGACTTCAAGCACCAAAAGCCCCCCTTCTAAATAGGCATTCAGGGGCGTTATGATACGCAAGGTGGCGCGGTTTTGGTTTTGGGAATTTGCATTAAACCCACTGCTCTCAATACGCACCTCACTTTTATACAAACAATCCAACACCGCATTTTGGTAGGTTTTTAACAAAATATCCAACAAAAAGAGCTCTTGTTTGGAATCAAGCTTGGGTTCATCTACGGGGATCTCACAGCGATACTCCAAGCCCTGATACTTCTTTAATGCCCGTGTGATCCCAAAAGATTGGTTAGTGGCAATCCCATTATGCACCTGCATAGCATAGGAGATCACAAAATCTTGCGCACGCAAAAACCCCACCAAGCACACCAACAAACAGACTTTGATCCCAAACTTCACAAACTCCAAGTGGCTAGCACAAACTCCACAATTTTAACATGGCGACTCTTAATGACCTGTTTATCCCATCTATCTTGTGCAAAGTTTTTGATTTCTCGTTGCTGAGAGAGAGGAGAATTTTTGTAGCTCTCTAATTTTTCAGAAAAAGCTCTATTGCCAATAGAGACATTGTGTGTGCCATCGATGAGTAAGAGATTACCAATGCAATTAAGATAATGTTGCTGGTAAAAATCGTCATCGTAAGCACAATACCCGCTTTTGAGCCGTTCGTTGTTCTCTTTTTGGGGGGCGATGTGCTCGATTTGGGGTTTGTCCAAATCCACAAGTTTAAAGGCATAGCCCTTAGTGTGGGTGCGTTGCCCCCGTAGGTAACTCTCATAGCGCGCTAAAATTGTGGTGGCATTTTTGCGCCAACGATCTTCATAGCGTTCGGGAGCAAGCGCATTTTTCACATCCGCATCCGTCCAATAGTAATCCTTTTCACAGATATTTTTAATGCTCTGGGTTAAAAAATCTGCATCGGTAAAGTCTTGCAAGACTTCTTGTAGTCTTGTGCGTAAATCTGCACGGGTGCTAATCAATTTATGCCTAAAGGCGATGACCTCCAAAGTCTTAAAAACTTGTTCTAAAAGAGTTTGTTTTTCTGGGGCATTTCTAAAAATGCGGTAGGCTTTAAAGATAAAGGGATACACAGGGTTTGCGTTCAGTTCCAAAAGAGAATCCCTATAAGGGCTCTCTAAACGGCAGAACTCTCTAAAATCCGCAAAGGCGTTTCTGAGCTCTTTGGCGTAGTTTTCAATCCAAGCTAGCTTGTCTTTTTGAGTTGGATTGGGGTTATCGGGTGGGTTGTGGAGTTCATGCTTATAATTAGCACTGTCGTCATTCTCATTATAGTTATAGCCCTGTTTGAAATAGGAGATATTGAAGAATCGCAAAATTTCGTCTTCGCCCCAAACTTTAATGTCATTGAGCATGCGGTAAATATCTTCAAAAATGCTGGCAATTTGCTTTAACTTCTCTTCTGCGCTCGCTTGATCTGGGCTATAGGTGTAGATTTGATAGGCCAAATAGCTTTTGAGCCGTTCCATGTGCGTTAGAGTCTTGCCCCGATTATTCTGCAACTCAAACATCAAAACCGAATCTTTTTTACTTTTAAATTCTGTGCGCCATACAATGGCGTTTTTGACTTTGTTGAGTAAATTTAAAACATGGGGAGTGGCGCATTTATTTAGGTGGTTTAAGAAGAAAGTTTTAGCCCCGCTGATGCGCTCTTGAGAAGGGGTGCTAGGGTCTGAGCGCATTGCCTTGTCATCTATGATAATCATCCCTTGAAAATAGGGGTCATCGTATTTAACCGCTTGGAGTTTTGGAATGTTACGGGCAATGAGAAAATCCTCTCGCAAGTATTTCAAAAAATCTTCTTCACTCACATCTTGCTGTAATTTTCCTCCTCGTTTAACCCTCTCTGCCAAGACATTATGCAATGCTCGGATAAAAATAAGAATCGTGGTGATGCGTTGTTGCCCATCGATGATGTCGATGTGTCTCTGATCCTCCAGTGATTCTAAAAGCACATTCCCAAAATAGTATTTATTGCCCCCACGGGTTACCTCTTCTAGGTCTGCCAAGAATTGATCCCATTGCTCCTTTTCCCAAGAGTAGGCGCGTTGGTAAAGAGGGATGGTGTAGCAATGTTTAAAAAATTGCTCTATGGGCTGGTATTGAGATTGCACGGGCACTCCTTGTTAAGAATTGGAAAAATTATGGAATAAAACGGGGAAAATGCTAACATAATCCCCATAAATTTTATTCGCTTTCTTCTTTGGGGCATGTGTTAGCATAGACCACCACATCGCCTTCCACGCTCACCAATTTAACCCCACTGGCATTACGCCCCGTTTCGCGGATACTCTCCATGGGCATGCGAATCATCTTGCCACTTTTGGTTAAGATCATTAAGTCTTGGCTTTCATCCACGCTCACAATGCCAATCAAATCCCCCGTTTTAGGCGTGATTTTCATGGCAATCACGCCCATGCCGCCCCGCCCTTGCAAGCGGTAAGCCCCCGCTAAGGTTTGCTTGCCCATCCCCTTAGAGCTGACACTGAGCAACTTTTCTTGTTCGCTAGAGATCACACCCCCCCCGATCACCTCATCGCCTGCTCTTAAGCGCATGCCAATAACCCCCCTAGCCACACGCCCAATCTCTCTAACCCCCTCTATGCCAAAGCGGATACACATCCCCTTTGAGCTTGCCATGAAGAGTTCTTGCGTGCCAGAGTTTAAAATTTGGGCGGTTACAAGGGCATCATCTTCATCAAGCACAATGGCACGCACCCCCCCGCGTGTGCGCCCAAAGGCACTTAGATTGGTGCGTTTGATTAAGCCCTTTTTAGTGAAAAAGACTAAGGACTTATCCGGGCTAAAATCAGCGGTGGATAAGGTCGCTTTAATGCGCTCCCCGGGTTGCAAATCTATTAAATTCACCAATGCCTTGCCAATGGCACTACGCCCCATCTCAGGGATGCGATAGACCTTAAGCCAGTAGAGTTGCCCCATGTTGGTAACAAATAAAATGGTGTCATGCGTGTTAGCACTAAAGAAAAACTCAATAAAGTCATCCTCATGCGTGTTGCCCGAGATTTTGCCCTTGCCCCCCCGCCTTTGTTGTTCATAGACTTTTAAGGGCATGCGCTTGACATAGCCTCTGTGACTGAGTGTAACAACCATGTCCTCATGGGCGATCAAGTCCTCCACGCCTAAAGTTTCATAGTCTTCCTCAATTTGGGTGAGTCTTGGGCTATCAAATTTTTCTTTGATCTCCAAGAGTTCCTCTTTAATCAAATTATTGAGCTTGTCGGCATTCTCTAAAATGCCTTGCAAATACCCGATGCGTTCTTGAAGCTGGGTGTGTTCTTGCTGGATTTTTTCTTGCTCTAGTCCTGTTAAGCGTTGCAAACGCATATCCAAAATCGCCTTGCTCTGCTCCTCGCTTAAATTATGAGCGTGCATGAGCAAGTCCTTAGCCCCCTGCGCGTCTGCACTCCCCTTAATGAGCGCAATCACCGCCTCGCTATTTTGCAAGGCAACTAGCAAGCCCTCTAAAATATGCACCCTCGCCCTTGCCTTTTCTAATTCAAAAATGGTGCGTCTGATCACAATGGTTTTGCGGTGCACCAAAAAGAGTTTTAAGAGTTCTAAGAGGTTAAAAATGCGGGGCTCTTTGTTGTAAATGGCCAGCAAGATCATGCTAAAGGTGCTCTCTAGGGCACTGGATTTATAAAGGTGGTTGAGCACAATTTGGGCGATCGCATCCTTTTTAAGCTCGATCACCACGCGCACCCCCTCCCGATCGGATTCATCTCTAACCTCAGCGATCCCCTCTACAATCTTATCGCGTGCTAACTCGCTGATTTGCTCGACCAACTTGGCTTTATTGGTCTGGTAAGGGATTTCCTCAATGATGATCTGTTCTCTTTGCCCGATTTGCTCAAAACGACTCTTGGCTCTGAGCTTGACACGCCCCCGCCCCGTGCTATACGCCTCTAAAATGCCCGCCTTGCCATAAATAATCCCCCCCGTGGGGAAATCTGGACCTTGAATCACTTCCAAAATAGAGAGCAGATCAATTTGGGGGTTATCTAACACCAGCACCAACGCATCGATGATCTCGCTGGGGCGGTGGGGGGGGATGGAAGTTGCCATCCCTACAGCAATCCCGCTAGAGCCATTGATGAGCAAGTTAGGCAAACGGCTAGGCAAAATATCGGGTTCTTTAAGGGTGCTGTCGTAGTTGTCGTTAAAATCCACCGTGTCTTTTTCAATATCCCTTAAAAGCTCCTCGCTAGGGGCTGCCATGCGCGCCTCAGTGTAACGCATCGCTGCGGCATTATCCCCATCAATGGAGCCAAAATTGCCCTGCCCATCCACTAGGGGCAAACGCATGCTAAAGTCTTGCGCCATACGCACCAATGCCTCATAAACTGCACTATCCCCATGCGGGTGGTATTTACCAATGACATCCCCCACAATGCGCGCGCTTTTCTTATAGCCCACCCTAGAGCCCAAGCCCAATTCGTGCATGGCATACAAAATACGCCGATGAACCGGTTTTAGCCCATCTCTAGCATCAGGCAGAGCACGCCCCACAATCACGCTCATAGAGTAGTCTAAATAACTCTCTTGTAAGGACTCCTCAATTTTGACATCTTTAATTTCCATTTATTCTCCTAAAATACAAAATAACCCCCCCACACAAGGATAAAAAAGACCAATGCCACAAATTGCGCGGCACTGCCCATGTCCTTTGCTTTTTTGGCTAGGGAGTGCTGGTGTGTGCCAGTGAAATCCACGGCATTTTCAATAGCACTATTGAGCAACTCCACAACCAAGCACAGCACGCCGGGCAAGTTTAACAGCACAAAATGCGTGAAAGTGTGGGCTACAAAGCACGCCCCAATAAAGCCCAAAAGGGCGAGTAACACCACTTGTCTAAAAGCGGGCTCATCTGCAAATGCCGCCTTTAGCCCCGCCTTAGAGTAAAGCCATGCTTGCAAAATGCGCTTCATGGCAAGACTTTAAGGGTGAAGTGGGGCAGGTATTCCCAATAATCCTTAGAGTTAATCAAATCCTCTAAACGCTTGTATGTTTGATCCTTGCTGATGAGCTCCACGCCTACATGATCGCGCTCATTCTTGGCAAAGGCTAGGAAGTTTTTGGATAATTCTTGGACTTTCCCCACTTCATCTTGCAAGCCTGCCATCAAGAGCATGACCATCGTGGTCCCTTGAAAAGAAGTGTTGATTTGGTTGAGGGCTTTATCATAGGCTTGCGCGTCAAAGTCTTTGCTTTGGATATCCCCAGATTGTTGCAAGAGGGGGTAGAGAATGGCGCGGAAATCCTTAGATTGGAGCTTAACTCCGAGTTTTTCAACCAATACTTCTAAGTCCTTAGTTTGCACCTGTGAGCCTAGTAAATTGCTGAGGTTAATGGGCTGATGAGAGTCTTTGAGGCGCGCATGCAAAGAAACTTGGTAGGTCAGCTTAGGGGATTTAAAATGGCACATATTTTGCCCTAACAAGACCTCTTTAAGACTCAAATCCACCACACAATTAGCACTCTGGGGCATCCAGGTCTTAAGGGCATGGATTTTGGGCAGATCGATATGGAATTGCAGGGCGTTGGACTTCACCGGAGCCAAACGCACATGGATTCCCTCAATCTTATCGGACACGCCCGCACTGGTGCAAGTGATATTTTTAAAACCCGTGCAAGTAAAGGGGGTGGCATGGATTCGTTTGGCGATGATATTCAAGCTCTCTTCTAACTTGCCCTTGATGTCGCTGCTCAGTTTGAGCCCCACGCCCAAGAGCACCACCACCAAAAACGCCCCAATACCCAAAAAAATTGCCATTATTTTTCTACTCATGATGCTAATCACCTTAAAAAGCAATGTCTAACTCAATGCTGCCGATGTTGTGGTTGCGGGGTTGTTCCCTAAAAGTCTTGCTCCAATCGATCGCACTAAAGGAAAAACGCCACCCCTTATAAGCGATTACTACCCCCACTTGGGCGTTGTAAAGAAAATAGGGCAGTTGTGTTTTATTGCGTGTTTGGGGATCATTGCCCTGCACGAAAATATCTAAGGGTTGGAATAAACCCGTAGCCCCTGCAAAGAGATAAAAAGAAAAGCGACTGCTATAGGGCATGCCCCCAGCAAATGCGCTGTGGATGGAATTAGGGCCAAAATCTGCCTCTAAGTTATAACCCATCCTGAGCATAGAGCCGATTTTAAAATTGGTCAAGGCATTACCCAGTTGCAAACCCGCTCCGGGGAGCATATCGATACTAAAAAAGCGGCTTTTGTAAAAGTCCAGCTTTTGTATCCAAGTGTAGTTAATTTGGAAAATAAATTCATTTTTGATCTGGTTGTGCCAACCCAAAAACTTCGGATCGTGTGCCCATGTGTGGATCAAATTTTGAGTCTGCTCGGCCAGAGAAGCCGGACCGACCATGCCCACAGAGATTGAAAAATGCTCTAAAGCATGCGCGCTTCTTTGGAAAATCCCAAAATTGAGGCGCAACCAACCCCCATAGAGATGATCGCCCTTGACAATCTCTGTTAGGAGGCGGTGGGCTAGCGTGGGGGTATACATGTCTTGGGTCAAATAGATATTAAAGCGAGTCATGCGCTCTTTTTTACCCTGCAAGCTCACAAAGCGCGCCCAGGACATGGGCGATTTTTTTTGGAAATTATATTCCTTGCTCACCCAGCCAATACGCGTGCCTGCCGTGTAGTAGCGATCGATGTAGGGGTTGATATAGCCATCGTTTTCGGTTACCAGCTCAATGTATTGTTTGTGGTAGGGTGTTAGGGTAGTGGCTTTCACAGAGCAGAGCAAAACACAAAAAAGAAGGGAAAATGACCGCATAGGCACATTATAGCAAAAAAAGCCTAGAGGGGGCTTTAGAGCCACTTTTAAAAATACCAAGTGTGGGAGACAAAAAGACTATAATTACGCACAAAACGCGAGCCAATCTCTGTATCAAAGGGGAATTTAAAGCCCACTTCTATTGAGATGTCATGGTAGAGGATCACGGTTTGGAAACGCACACCAATTTGTCCAAAGAGCCTAAAGTAAGTGCCTTTAAAAGAAAAGCTGGTAAAAGAGCGGTAATTTTCAATGAAAAAGTTTTTGGAAAACTCAGAAGTGGTCCATGTATTGGCAGCCACCATCATGCCATAAAAAAGCCCCCACACATTCAGCGGATTTTTATTGTATTCGATCACAATATCCGCACCCGCCCCATAGGTAAACATATTGGTTTCAATATTGCTGCTCTTATCCAAAATCACAAAACCATAGTCCAAAAAGCCGTAGTAACGGGTGTAAAGCCAGCGATCTAAGGGGTTATACTCATAGCCAAATAAGATACCCGCTCCCTCAATGGTGCGTACATTTTTGACACGATTCTTCCCCTCACCGGTATAAAACTGCATCTCCCCTAGCTGGTATTGGCTAAGCAAAAAAGTCCGGCTCTTGGCAGCAAAGAGAGCAGAGGGGGTAAAACCCCCTAAAAGCCCTGCGGTAAGAATCAGTGCCTTAACTTGGATGCCACGCCTTAATAGTTGCCATTGAGGGGTGAGGCTAAGTTATCTTGGTGGTTGGTCCAATTTTGCAAGATATTGCCCCCTTGTGGCGTGTAGATAGGACCTGTGCCCTGTGTCGCATCCTGGATCGCATTTTCTTCATTGATGATATTATCCACTTTCTGCGTGGTCTTTTCATCATCAATTTGATGTTCTAGGCTTTTTTCCAATGCGGCATCTTGGGCGGCTTGCTGTTGCTGGGGGGTTTGCTTGCTGGCTTGCTGGTTAGCACCTTTGGCTTGCGTGGGTTGCTGGCTGGAGGATTTGGAAGTGTCTTTGCAACCATGTAGGACCAAAACGCCCACCACAGACAAAAGCAAGACCCTAAGCCCCCTAAGAAATCTACTTGTATCCATCATCTATCCTTTTTGAGTATAATGTATTGTAGTTTAGCATGTTTATAATAAATATCCTCATAGGCTGTGGGATGAAAATAAGTTGTGATTTGGATTTGGAGGGTGTTTTGCTCCCAGACTTTTTAAGGTTGCTCTTAAACCCACCTAAAAGTTATGCGAGTTACTATCTACTCAAAGACTTAGAACTGGGCAATAAGGGCTGTGTAGAAGTGGAGCGTTTGGGAGTGGTGGTTAAAAACACCTTGCAGGTTAAGACCCAAGCCCTTTTATTCCAACAACCCCTAGATTTGGTGGTTTTCCACCACACCCCCTACCACCTCAAATTATTTGCCCCCAAGCGTTTTTATGTCTATGGCAAGTTGGAGCACAACCCCTACACCCACACCCTCCAAATGATTAACCCCCAAGTCATCGACCAGCCCAACCGCATTGAACTACACTTCAAACGCCCGCCCACAAATGCCTACAAACAACAGGGCTATCCAAATTACAAAGATTATTGCTTGAGTCTTGTCAATACCAAGCGTTTGGAGAAACTTAAAGATTTGGGCGTGCCCTTAGAGGTGGTGGAAAGTTTGCAAACCCTCTTTTACCCCACCCTAGAATTTGTGCGTGCTTTTGAAACCCACAAAGGCTTATTTGGCAAATACCTAAGAGCCCTCAAATTCATTGAGGCGATGGCGCACATGCTCGCTTTAAGCACTAAAAGGGTGCATTTTCCCAGTAAATTTAAAGGGCATGCCAACATCCAAGCCCTCCAAGCCTTTTTGCAAAATCTGCCCTTTAAGCTCACACCCGATCAGATACGCACCATTGGGAGTATCCAGCAAGACATGCAAGCAGATAAAGCGGCTAAACGGCTTGTGATGGGCGATGTGGGCTGTGGCAAGACCATCATTATTTTAGCCAGCGTGGCTCTTGCCTCCCCCTATAAAAGCGTGTTGATGGCACCAACCACGATTTTAGCCAAGCAAATCCACCAAGAGGCGCTTAAATTCTTGCCCCCCAGCATTAAATCTTGTTTGTTTTTGGGGGGCTCATCTAAAAAAAGCCTAGAAGCCCTTGATAAAGCCGATTTTATCATCGGCACAACCGCACTTTTATACACGCCCTTTGACACCTCTAAGGTCGCCCTAGTTCTTAGCGACGAACAACACCGCTTTGGCACCAAGCAACGCCATGCCCTAGAAGTGCTCTCAAGCTCTAGCCCACCCAATCTGCCCGTAGAAGACCTAGAGGATTTTGACCAAGAGGCGGGCATATCCCAAGTGGCTATCCCCAGTGCCAGACCCCATTATTTGCAATTTTCAGCAACTCCAATTCCTAGAACCCTAGCCTTGATGGGGGCTAAATTCATCGCTACCAGCATCATTAAAGATAAACCCTACCACAAGGATATTGCAACCCGCATCATCCATAGGGATCATTTCCCCGACCTGATGGCACACATTGAAACCCAGATCGCACAAGACAAGCAAGTCGCTATCATCTACCCTTTGGTGGAAGAAAGTCAAAAACAAGATTATCTGTCCTTAAGTCAGGGCGCGCCCTTTTGGCAAAAACATTTTAAAAGAGTCTTCATCACCAGTGGGAAGGACAAGAATAAAGAAGAGGTGGTGGAGAATTTTGCTAAACAAGGCGATATTTTGCTTGCCACAACCTTAATTGAAGTGGGGATCAGCCTGCCCAAACTCTCAACAATCATCATTGTGGGGGCTGAGAGGCTGGGTTTAGCGACCTTACACCAGTTAAGGGGGCGTGTGGCGCGCTTGGGGGGCAAGGGCTATTGCTATCTCTTCACCCACAAGACCCACAGCCCCCGCCTAGAGGATTTTAGCCAAACCCTAGATGGGTTTGAGATTGCCAACTTGGATCTCAAATACCGCAATGTGGGCGATCTCTTGAGTGGGGCACAACAGAGCGGGACGCATTTTAATTATTTAGACCTGCGCGCCGATCAAAAAGTGGTAGCAGAGGTCAGCGTGTTATTTTAAGGAATGTTTGCAGTGCCATTTATCCAATTTATGCTATACTTTAAATTCATCTTTTAGACCATTTAAGGAGAGTGTTATGGAAATGGGCATGCAACAGAGCTATGCAAGTTCTGTGAGCGTCTCTAGTAAGGAGGTCGCACAATACGACTACTCTATTGCTAGACTATTTATCATTGCCATGATCGTTTTTGGCGCGATTGGCATGTTAATCGGGGTGATTTTGGCTTTCCAACTGGCGTTTCCCGGGTTAAATCATATCTTGGGTGAATATAGTTATTTTGGGCGTTTGCGTCCCGTGCACACCAATGGTGTGATCTATGGTTTCACTTTGGGGGGGATTTGGGCGAGTTGGTATTATATTGGACAAAGAGTCTTAAAAATTACCTATAACGACTATCCATTTTTAAAGACGGTGGGTTATCTGCATTTTTGGATTTGGATTGTCGCTCTGCTATGGGGGGTTTTTAGCCTTCTAGCTGGGGAAACCCAAAGTAAAGAATACGCCGAACTCTCATGGCCCATTGATATTTTGGTTGTGATTGTGTGGGTGCTTTGGGGGGTTAGCATGTTTGGGAGCATGGGGGTGCGCCGTGAGAACACCATTTATGTTTCGCTGTGGTATTACATCGCCACCTATGTCGGGATCGCTGTGCTCTATATCTTCAATAATCTCTCAATCCCAACCTACCTAGTCGCCCACACGGGCAGTATTATGCATTCGATCTCACTTTATGCGGGCAGTAACGATGCTTTAGTGCAATGGTGGTGGGGGCATAATGCTGTGGCGTTTGTTTTCACTAGCGGGGTGATTGGGACGATTTATTACTTCTTACCCAAAGAGAGCGGACAGCCCATTTTCTCCTATAAGCTGACCTTATTTTCTTTTTGGAGCTTGATGTTTGTCTATATTTGGGCGGGCGGACACCACTTGATCTATTCCACCGTGCCTGATTGGGTGCAGACTCTCTCCTCTGTGTTCTCGGTCATCCTCATCTTGCCCTCATGGGGAACGGCAATCAACATGCTTTTAACCTTGCGTGGGCAATGGCACCAGCTCAAAGAATCCCCACTCATCAAATTCTTAGTCTTGGCGAGCACTTTCTATATGCTCTCTACACTAGAGGGCTCCATTCAGGCGATCCGCTCGGTCAATGCTTTAGCCCACTTCACCGATTGGATCATCGGGCATGTGCATGATGGCGTGCTCGGTTGGGTGGGCTTTACCCTCATTGCAGCGGTCTATCACATGGTCCCTCGCGTGTTTAAAAGAGAACTCTACTCGGCTAAATTGATGGATATTCAGTTTTGGTTGATGACCTTAGGAATCGTGCTCTATTTCTCTTCGATGTGGATTTCTGGGATCACGCAAGGCATGATGTGGCGTGATACCGATCAATACGGCAACTTGGTCTATCAATTTGTAGATACCGTGCGCGCTTTATTCCCTTTCTATATTATCCGTGGCATTGGGGGTAGCTTGTATCTCATTGGATTCTTTATTTTTCTTTACAATGTGATCATGACCATCCAAAAAGGGCGGCTACTTGAAAAAGAGCCCGCCTATGCTACGCCTATGGGCACCAAATAAGGAGGATTGATGTTTGGCTTCCTAGAAAAAAACCCGTTCTTTTTCACTTTGGCTTTTGTGGTCGCCTTTGCCATTGCAGGGATTGTTGAAATCCTACCCAACTTCTTTAAGTCTGCACGCCCCATCGAGGGCTTGCGCCCTTATACGGTCTTAGAGACAGCGGGTAGGCAAGTTTATATTAAAGAGGGGTGTTATAACTGCCACTCCCAGCTGATTCGCCCTTTCCAAGCTGAAGTGCAACGCTACGGGGCTTATAGCTTGAGTGGGGAATATGCCTACGATCGTCCTTTTTTGTGGGGGTCTAGACGCATTGGACCAGACCTACACCGCGTAGGCGATGTGCGCACCACTGCTTGGCATGAAAAGCACATGCTAGACCCACTAAGCGTGGTGCCCGGAAGCATCATGCCCGCCTATAAACACCTCTTTAGCAAAGATAGCGACTTTGAGACGGCATTTGCCGAAGCCTACACACAAAAAAAGGTCTTTGGCGTGCCCTATGATACGCCCAATGGCGTTAAACTAGGCGACATCAAAGAGGCTAAAAAACTCTTTTTAGAGCAAGCACAAGCGATTGTGAATGACATGCAAAACCCCCAAATTAAAGAAGCACTCAAACAGGGCAAGGTGAAAGAGATTGTCGCCTTGATTGCCTATCTCAATAGCTTGGGTCAAGCGCGCGTTTTAAAACCACAAGCCACCAGTTTTAACCCCAGCAAACCTAACTTAGCCCTAGCACCGCAACAAGGAGGCAAATAATGGATTTAGACACGCTTAGAGGTTTTGCCTATGTGTTTTTTACCATTCTCTTTACCATTTTCTTGTATGCTTACATTGTCAGCATGTATGTCAAGGACAAAAAGGGCATCACAAATTATGAGCGTTATAGCCAACTTGCCTTGCAAGATGAGCTTAATGACGCTGTGATTGAGCCCCGCTCTCCCCTATCCCAGTCTAAGAGAGGCTAACATGGATATTCTCAAGGATCATATTAATTTGTTCGCCTTAGGGGCTGCCCTTGTGATTTTGGTGCTCACTTTGAGTATGACTTCCTCCTTGTTTAAGGCGATGCGTGAAAGAACCAGCAGTGGCAATCTGTATAATAACGGGCACCAATACGATGGGATTGCCGAGTTCCTCAACAATATCCCCTCGGGCTGGTTGGTGAGCTTTTTAGCCATCATCGTTTGGGGGTTGTGGTATATTTTCTTGGGCTATCCCGTGTTTAATTACTCCCAAATTGGGGAATACAATAAAGAGGTCGCCCAATACAACCATAACTTTGAAAATAAGTGGAAAAACTTGAGCCAAAAGGATTTGGAGCAGATGGGGCAGGGTATCTTTTTGGTGCAATGCTCGCAATGCCATGGGCTGGAGGCGACTGGACTAGACAATACGGCTAGAAACCTAGTGAGTTGGGGCAAAGAAGAGGGGATTGAAGAGATCATCAAGCAGGGCTCTGTGGGCTTGGGCTATCAAGCGGTGGAAATGCCCCCCATTGAGATGAGCGCAGAAGATGCCAAAGCGGTAGCCAGCTATGTGATGGCAGAAATCTCTGCGTTGAAACGCACGAAAAATCCCCAGCTGGTCAAAAAAGGCGAGGGCATTTTCCAAAATATGTGTGCGAGTTGCCATGGAGCTGATGGGAAGGGTCAAGCAGGCATGGCAGCTAATTTAACTCACTATGGCACACAGGAATTTTTAAAAGAAATCCTAGAAAAGGGCAAAAAGGGGCATATTGGGGAGATGCCTAGCTTTGCTTATCGGCATTTTAATGATATTCAGGTGCGGGCATTGATGAGTTATATCCAGTCTTTGCAAGGAGAAGAGGAATGAATGGCTTATTTGGCCTCAACGGGGTTTTGGGTTATCTACTTGTGGTGGTTGCCTTGTTAGTGGTGGTTGCCTTGTTTGGTTTTCAAGCCGTCAAAATCCAGCAAAGAGAGGCGACCCACTATTACCAACTAGACACGAAAAATATCCAAATGTTTGAGAAAAACAAACAATTCTACCAATACAAGGAGTAACAATGTTTACCGGAATGGAAAAATTACTGGGGCTTTTTTTGTTTGTGTTGTTCTTCATAACCATCGTTTTGTATTTTATTAAACCCCAATTCTTATTTGCGGTTTGATGGTTTGTGGTGGCTTTTATGGTTACCATGGGTTTTGTGTGCCGGGCAAGGTCTGTTTGTCCAAGATAATGGGGAGGGGCATCTTGTGCCTAAGAGCGTGGCACTGGTGGAGCAAGTCTCTACCGAATTATTGGCAAAAGCTAAAATCTCTTTGGTTGTCTTCATGGGAGGCTCTAAGGATTTAGCAACTAAGGAGCAACGCCAAATCTACCAAGAAAGCAAGCTAAAAACTTTGCATGCCCCCTTTGTTGCTCTCTTTGCTTATTATAAAGCCCAAAAGATCGAGATTGTCGCTAATCCAGCTAATCTTTTAGACAAAGATAAAATTTTTTTCGAACACATGGCTCCTTTTTTACCTAAAAAGTGGGGAGAAAACGAGGCGCAAAACAACGCCCGTTTTTCCTTTGCCCTACTGAATGGTTACACCTACATGGCAGAGGCACTGAGCAAAGCCCACCATGTGAGTTTGGAGAGCAATATCAAAGAGGACAACCCCAATAGTTTTATGAAAACCACACTTTATATTTTACTCTGCTCTCTTTTAGCCCTCTTTTTTTATGCTTATTTTTTTGGAAGTAAGAAATCTCAATGAAAACAAGAAACAAAAAAGAAAAGAATTATTGGCCCCTAGGCATTTTGTCTGTTTTATTAATTGGATTGAGTTTGGTAGTGGCATTGGTGGTGGTGGCGATCAAATACACCCCCCAAAGCGACACCACTTATCTACACCAGCACACCTACACCGATAGCCACATCAACACCATGCTCCAAAGTTACCATGCATTCTTGCAAGATTATGGTGTCAAAATTGGCAATGCCGATCAACAGCTCATCCCGACATTTCCTTATTACCTGAACCAAAACACCCCCTTGCTTTGGCTGACTTTGGAAGATAACCGCATCGATCTATGGGTGCAAAAACGCCAAAAAGACATGGTGTTTCCGGAATTTTCTGTTACTTTGCTAAGGCCCAAGACCCCCCCAAAAGCACTCCAGCTAAACTGCAAGCAAACTAATCAACAGCTCACCTGCCACTTGCCTGTCTTTAGTGTCCCTGAAGGGCGTTATCAGTTCTTAATCAGCGTGAAGTTCAAAGACACCACGCTATCGCTGATTCAGCCTGCCTATGCACGCAAACCCTAGAAAGTAAAGGCGTAGTTGATATACCACGAATACATCCGGCGGATGTAGAGCGTGCCATCATTTTTACTCTGCAAAAACGGGTTGTTTTTGAGCATGGGGAATTTGATCCCCGCTTCTATGCTGCTATGCTTAAGAATACGCAAACGCCCCCCCACATTCAACAAGAGCTGGAATGCGGTCGCTTGCTTATCCAAGCCCATGTAGGTCAAGGCGACATCTTTAAAATCTGGTGTGGCTAAAATCCAGCTATTGCCCGCCAACTGGACTCCACCCAAAACCCCCAAAGCGATGATTTGGCTATTGATAATATTAATCACAATATCGCCCCCCCCACCATAGGTGAGCATGTTGGGCTGGACGGGTTTTTTACTCCCAGCAATTTGTTGCAAAATCCCCATGACATTGACTTTACATTGTGGCTTGATAACAGGGGGGATAACCGGGGGGACAGCAGGGGGCGCACCCGGAACAACACCGGGAGGCACTTGGATGCCCGGAACACCTGTGGGCAAACCAGTACAACTCACCGGACTAGAAACACTATTGGCATTGGGGTTGGCAAACTCAATCCCATCGGTATGGGCGTAGTCAAAAAAGCCATAGACTTTAAAACCAACATATTTGATTGGGTAAGCTTGGTAACCTATTTGGAGCCCAAAACCCCGTAAAGGAGTGGTGGTGGTTACTGCATTCCCCTCCTTTTGCATACGGACTTGCGCCTTACCTTGTTGGTAACCACCCTCGATAAAAATCCCATTAGGTGCTGCACCCAATGTGCTTAAGGACAACAGCGCCAAAGAATACCGGAAAAAAGCATGCATGAAAACCCTTTGTTTTAATTTAATTTAAAATATCGGTTAATCCGTAGTTAAATATAACATGCTTAGGCAAAATTTAAGCAAAATTCTTAGGGAGGCGCACCATTAGATGCTAGGGCAACAAAAGCAAGAAAGATTAAAAATCGCGGATATAGCTGATCTGGAAAGCATAGACACGGCGTATATTGGCTTGTAGGGTTTGTCCTTGGGAATTAGTTAAACTAAAGTAGCGGTGTGTGATGGTGGGAATCTTAATGCCTAATTCAATGCCATTTTTCTTAGATATTTGGGCGCGTAAGGCAAAATTCACCAAAAATTGGAAATTAGCCGGGCTGTAGCTAGAATGTTTGTTGTTTTTTGCATAGCTTTGTAGCTGTTTTTCAATGGAGGTAGCCCAGCTATCCCCAGCCAGCTGGAAACCCACCGCAAAACCAAAGATAAAATCCTTAGTGCTCACAAAATTATAAATCATGTCCATCCCCGCCCCGTAAGTGTAGAGATTGGAGAAATATTGCCCGGCGTAGCTATCTTTTTCGCTCATGGTATAAGCACCAAAATTAAAGGTGTTATTGGCTTTTAGCGAACCAAAGCGGTTGTGGTTATAATCAAAGAATACAAAGTAGCGCAACCCAAAGGACCTTTTGGGACCAAAAAATTGTTTGTAGCCCAGTTGCAACCCCACACCCACTAAGGGGGGGAAATTCATGGTCATTTTGGCGGGTTGGGGGAGATTTGAACTCAACACTTGGTTTTGAATCCCGCTGGCTTGGTAGTTAAAGCCAATGAAAAAGTTAGAGAGTTCCCCAATGGGGGCATCTTTTTTCTTGCCCTGACTTTTGGGGGTGTTCTTAGGGGCTACTACCTCGTGATTGTGATCGCCATGTTCATGTCCATGTTCATGTTCCACGCTCTCCATTTTTTTCATGTCATTTTCTAAGTCGTTGGTGGGTGGCATGCCTAGCATCGGGCTATTGTCCAGCCCCCTAATCCCCACACCGTGCAGTATGGGGACACAAATCCCGCTCAAAAGACATGTTTTAAACAGCAGATGACAAAAAGAAAGACCTTGTTTATTAAAATTTTCATATTTGTATCTACGCACAAAAGTCCTTGTATTGTTAATTATTATTATTAGATAGTATAATCATATTACTTAATATTTACTAAAATTTTAAGATATTGTTTATTGGATTTAGTAATATCAAAAAACATTTTTAAAAGCGGAATGGGGTATTTTATATTCCACTAAATGTTAATATGTTAGCATGGGGGACTACAATGCTGGACTAAGCTGTAGGGATATGGTTATTTTCAGGAGCGCATATGTCTATCCATTACTATTTCTCTCTGGTTAGTTCTAGTTTAAAGTGCTTGGGTCTATCGGTTGGGGGTATGTCTTTTTTGTCGGGCACACCCACTATTTTTACCCCTAAAGATAAAGCCAGTTTGCAGGCTTTGTTGCAAAACCCGCATATTTCTCTCCAACAGATCGATACCAGGCACATTAAAGACATGAGCTATTTATTTTGCTTGCAAGAACCTTTACACAAAAAAGGGATTTGCACCGCTTATCGCGAGGATTTTAGAGGGATTGGTAAATGGGATGTTAGCCATGTGGAGAACATGGAAGGCATGTTTATGAATCAGGTGCATTTTAATGAGCCCTTACGCCACTGGAATACCATCCGGGTTAAAAACTTCAGCTACATGTTTGCCAATGCCACCAGTTTTAACCAGCCCATCAATAACTGGAACACCTCTAGCGGGGTGGATTTCAGCTACATGTTTGCCAATGCCACCAGTTTTAACCAGCCCATCAATAACTGGAACACCTCTAGCGGGGTGGATTTCAGCTACATGTTCTACCATGCTAAGTCTTTTAACCAGCCTCTATCCAAATGGAATCACCAAAAACGCACAGGCAAGCCCCCGCAGAATTTTAGCTACATGTTTGCCAATGCCAAGAGTTTTAAGCAGGATTTGAGCCAGTGGCAGGATTTAGACAGGGCAGATACGCAAGGCATTTTTTTAGGCACGCCCATTCAAGGTGCTTTGAAACAAAAAAACGCCCTGAAAACTAATCCCCCAGCCACCACCCCCCCCAATGTGCTTAAATTCTTGCACTACCCCCAAAACAAACAAGAATTGATTGCGTTGCTCCAAGATAGTAGCGTGCCTTTAGCTAGCATTGATACGGGCTTGATTGAGGATATGAGCTATTTATTTTGCGATAAAGAAAGTATCTATGCGCGTATCAAACAATTACCCATTAAAAGCGGAGATTTATGGGAGACTAAGGACAAGGAATACGCCCAAATTTTAGATTTTTACAACAAATGCCATGCGATGGGTGAGCGTGCCGACTTGGATGGCATTGAAACTTGGGATGTCAGCCATGTTAAAAACATGGAGGGGATTTTTATGGGGCGTGAGGTGGATGTCTCTTTGAGTAATTGGGATACCAGCAGTGTGGAAAACATGAAAGCGATGTTTGCTCTAGCCACTTTCAACCAACCCTTAAATGATTGGGAAGTGCAGAGCGCACAAGATACCAGTTTTATGTTCTATGGGTGCAAGCATTTCCAACAAGACCTTAATGATTGGAATGTGGAAAATGTCAAAAACATGAGCTACATGTTTAGCTTGACCTATGATTTTAACGGCGACATCACAAAATGGAATTTAGCTAACGCACAAAACCTGCAAGGCATGTTTAAATATGCCAGTGCCTTTAACCAGCCCATCGGGTCATGGGATGTCTCGCATGTTTCTAATATGTCCTATCTTTTCTATGGGGCTTTTTTGTTTAACCAACCCTTAAACAACTGGAACACCAGCCATGTTAGGGACATGAAAAAGATGTTTTTTTACGCCAAAAGTTTTAACTACCCCCTCAACCACTGGGATACAAGTGGCGTGATGAGCATGTATAAGATGTTTGCCTATGCTGAGAGCTTTAATCAGGACTTGAGTGCGTGGGATTTGCGTAAAGCCGATGTGCGTTGCATGTTTTTCCATGCCAAAGCGATGAAAAGCACACCTTTATTTTTAAGCAAGTCTTTTTTTAAAAGTGCGGGCAGTTGCACCTAGCATGCTAAGTGGAATTGAGTTTGCTTGTATGAGCCAAAAACCAAAGGATGGTCGTGGCACTCAGTCCTACACATGTGGAAGCACCAAAAGTTGTCAGCAAGGGCGCGCCCACACATTCTAGCCATAAAAAAACCCCCGAAAAAAGCAAGGATGCTTTTAAAAAACTCTTGGAGCTCAAAAAAAAAGAGCATGACAAAAAAGCAGAGGGCAAAGCAGACAAACCCAAAGTGGATCTCAAAAAAGCCCCCAAAAAAAGCAAGGAGCTTAAAGAGCTCAAAAACAAATTACCCGAGCACATCGCCCCTGATAGCCCCCTAGCCCATTTACTCAACTCCAAGAAAAACGCCCCACTCAAGCCTGAAAAACCCGAAAAGCTTGGCAAAAAACAACCCCCTTTGGATTTGCTCGCACACACCAAAGCCCTTAAAGATGCCAAGCCCCATGGCAAGCAAGCCAAACTTTCAGACATCAAAAACTTAGAGAGTGCCAAGCAATTAAAATTAGGCACAATCAAGCATGAAAAAGATGACAAGGTCGGGGTGGAAAAGAACGCTCTTAGCAAAATCAACCCCAAAGAACTTGCCAAAAACGCCCCCCAAGTTAATCCAAACAAGGCGATTTTAGATGATTTGGATCAAAAAAAGACCCCCAAAGAGGAGATAGACAAATCTGAAAAAACAGCCAAATTATCCACTCAGGAGCTTTTAAAGCCTAAGACCACCCAAACAGCCCAAGCCCCCAAAGCCCCCACAACGCCCCTAGCCCACCTCTTAGAGCAAAAACCCACACCCCGCCATGTGCCCATCAAGGACAACGCCACCAATGATCGCGAGATCAAAGAGGCGTTTAAGCAAGCCCTAGAGGGTCCTTTAAAACCCAAACGCACCATTATCCCCCTCTCATTTGACCCTAATCGCTTGCCCTTGTATGGACCTGCACAAAATCCCCTCTCCAAAGAGGGCGATGAGGATTCTAAGCCCAAAGCCATTGAGAGCGCCCACAATAACGCCCACAACGCCCACCTAGAGAGCAAATCCCCAATCCAAGCCCCCCAAATTAAGGAGACCTTGAAAAATTTTGCCACCACTTTACGCCAAGAACTCCTAGACTTCAAGCCCCCCATCACCAAACTTTCTATGGAGCTCAACCCCGACAAATTAGGCAAAGTGGATGTGGTGATCCAACAGGTGGGTAAGAATATACAGGTGAGTGTGGCTTCCAGTGCCCCCGTGAGTGCTCTACTCTCTTCCTACCAAAATGAATTACGCCAAAATCTAGCGCAAATGGGCTTTAGCGATGTGAATTTGAGTTTTAGTAGCCATAGCGGGGGACAAGGCGGGGGCTTCCAGCAGGGTGCGCAACAACAGCAACAACAAGGGCACTTTGCCAATCCCCAACCCCAGCAAAACCCCCAAC
>NZ_FZLB01000092.1:0-1481 GCF_900196775.1 Helicobacter bizzozeronii | reverse complement strand
TGGTGTGTGACATCATGTGACATATAGAACATGTCTATCTGGACGTTTTGTCGGTTAGTTATTCTGTATTGTTGTTTGCTTCACGCTATAGTGGGTGGCACAGTGTGTGTCTGGTTGTGTCTTATGTCTGATATCATGGTATGGAGTTAGATCTGTGGATTGTGGTTGTGTTTTTTTTTTTTTAGAGAAGGGGTCGGGCAGTGGCGTTCTGGTCTCTGTCTGGGGGTGGGGTTGGTGTGGAAAGGGGGGGGGGGGGGGGGGGGCGATAGTCGCTGGTCTCCTCTTTGTGGGTTGCACCACTCGGTTAGACACCATTAACCCCAACCAGCCATTGACGGGCAACACAACCTCTGTTTTTGGGTATGCGTGCAACAGTTTCACTTGGCCTTATGGCAAGACGCATAACGAAGAACTCAAGCAGCGGGCGATGCAACAGGTGCAACAACAGGCCAACACATATGCTAGTGGATTTGGTGCAAAGCAAGGGGAGTTGATTAACATCAGTGTAACCAAAGAAATCTACCCTTGGTTTTGGTGGCTTTTGGGTAGCGAATGCGTGAAAGTGCGCGGTTTTGCACGCCCCGCATCGCATTAAAAGGCATATAAAGTCAAAGAGTGGGTTTGAGTCCCACTCTGTGTTTTAAGACTTCTTAAATAAAATCAGCTCATAGGAAGTTTTTTGGATTTGTTTGGTCTCTGTGGGGGTGGGGGCGTGTTTTTTCATGTGGGCTTGGAGTTGCTCATTCAGGCTATCAAGCTCATCTAGGCGTTCTTTTAAACGCAAAATAATATCCACCCCCGCTAAATTCACGCCCATATCACGGGTTAGGCGTAAGATCGTCTTGATCTTATCCACATCTCTTTGCGAATAAAGGCGCATTTTCCCATCGGTGCGTTTAGGCTCTACTAGCCCCTCTTTTTCATATTGGCGTAGGGTCTGGGGATGCACACCCAAAATCTTAGCCACTACGCTGATCAAATAAAGCGGTGCGTCATAATCCACCATGCCTAATCCTTTAATTGTTCTTGCAAGACTTGCTTAAATTGCGCGCTCATGCTATCGGTGTGGGGCAAGATCACATTAGCCTTTAGGTATAAATCCCCCATGTTCCCACTCTTGCGGTTTTTAACCCCCAATTCTTTGAGGCGGAATTTTTGGGCGTTTTTGGTATTGGGCGGGATTTTCAAACTCACTTCCTTATGCAAAGTTTCCACCTGCACCTTGCCCCCAAAAAGCGCAACTTTTAAGGGCAGATCAAAGGATTTAATGAGATCGTCTCCCTCTCTGGTGTATTCGCTATCCTCCAGCACATGCACTTTTAAGAGCACATCGCCTTGCATCCTGCCCTGCTGGTGTCCCCGCCCCCGTGCGCGCAACACCTCGCCCTCCCTGACCCCGGCAGGGATTTTGATCTCAAAACTATCATGTTGGAGCTGGATTTTGCGTTTTGCCCCCAAAACCGCCTCTCTTAGGGCAATTT
>NZ_FZLB01000013.1:0-6658 GCF_900196775.1 Helicobacter bizzozeronii | reverse complement strand
GCCCTAGCCAATACCCCAGAAATGCAAATTTTGCAGAGGGCACAGAGTCGCAGTGCTGGGGGGATTAAGGACAATCTACCCCAATCAAACCACTCGGAGGGCAAGATTGAGAGATGGATACGCAATTCAAAAATCGCACCTGTGATGTGCTTGTGATCGCCAAAATACCCCTGTTTCAAAAACCTTATGTGGCGTGTGATGGTAGCATGCCCATGGTCGTCCTTGAGATTGTCTAGCCACTTTTCAAATTCGCTTGATATTTGGATTTCCATACTCAAAATTTTAATGCAAAAGCACTAAAAAAACATACAGCAATTCTAGCCCTATAAAGGCATCATACACCGCAATCTTGCCAAAAACTATACAAATCCCCACACCATAAAAGCATCCTAGAGCGATTTCAGAGCTTTCCAGCATGACTCTACTTTACTTTCAAATTCAAGCCAAATGAACAAGCGAGCAAAAAACACTGTTTTTGACTTCCCAATTCTCTAGCTAGCTCCAATACCAAACTACGCTCCACAAATACTCTACAATGCTTCACAATCCCAAAACGATGTTTGACTCCCCATCCTCTCTCCGTCGCCCTATGAACCTCCTAGAGACCTTATTACTATCTATAAAGTAGCATGTTAAAAAGAATTTTTAGACCCATTTTAATCCCCAAGAACATCCCAAGTCCAAGCATCTAAAAAACACTGACCAATCAATCCAAATTAACGACCCAAAAAAACATAGCGTTTTTAGCCCTGATAAATGAGTCATATAACACAACTTTGGCAAAATAGAGGTTTGTATCCACATAGCACCCCCCCCCCACAAAAGCGATTGTGGAGCTGTTTATGGCCATTTTCTCAGCTCTATCTATCCTCATAGTCCTTGTAACACCTACAACCCAAGCCGTGTGAGACCTCAAACGCCATTAATCCTGTCAGCTGTTGGTTGTAGGACACTTTGCAACTTTTGTCTATCCCACACTCTCCCCACAGACTCCAATCTCATCCTGAATCCCTTAAATCTCCAACCAATACAACAATTTCTCACTTCTAAAGCCTCTCTTGAAGGTTTGGAGGGCTTCTGCCCCCAAAGGATAAAATCTTAGTGATAGCTAAGTCTAGCTTGGTCTATTAATTCTGCAAGACACGCATTTTTTGCAAATTCCGGTCATTTTTAAATTTTCCTCGCACGCGGTTTTTAACATTTTAAAAGACTCCGTCTTTTTAACCTTTTAGCCCCCTCGGGAAGTCTGTGTGGTGCGGGGCTCGTTGGGAGTAGTAGGCAGTAAAATCCGCACTAATCAACAAATTTAAGATTATTCATTCCTGCTCTTTGCCATCTTCCACAAGCTCAAAGACAGACAAGATGAGCTTTTGGTATTTGATCTTGATGATATTAAAAAATGACCCACGCAGTCAAAATCAGCCACAGCGATCTAAGCAGTGTTGTCAAAAGACTTTGGAAAAATATCAGACTAACTAACTTTTGGATACTCCATCTGCTTGCCGATGAAAACATTATGCTCTAGGAAGTTTAGAATCAACTACCACGACACCCAAAAAACCCAGGTTAAAAGCATGGAAATCCAAGTGAATATGCCCTACTTTGGCTATTTACTCAACTATCTAAATGGCAACTTCACTTCTTTTGAACTCCTAGAATTTCAAAACATCAGCGGTAAGTATGCCAAGACACTTTATAGACTACTCAAGCAGTGGAAAATTAGCTGATACTTTAAAGTGATTATTTCCTATGCTCCAAAAAGCATCTAGTTTTAAGCTTGTGGGCTTTAGTGTGTTGGGTAATTCATTTTAAAACCCTCCTAGTGGCTCGACCATAGCATAATTTTTTACCCAAAAATCCTTAAATATTAGGGCTTAATATAGCCCAACTCTAAAAGCGCGTTCGCCATCTCTTTAAGAATGGGGCCATTTTTGCTCCCCCCCTCGCCATGTTCGACTAAAATGGTGATCGCATATTGGGGGTTTTTGTAGGGCAAAAAGGCGGTGATCCAAGCGTGTGAGCGGTGGAAATATTCCATTTGGCTCTCTTTGATGCGCACTTGGGTATTTTGATCGATCCCCACCACTTGGGCAGTGCCCGTTTTGCACGCTAAAGCCACCTTCACCCCCCGTGTGCTCTTGTAAGCTGTGCCCCCGGGGGTGCTGCAAGCCCCATACATCCCATCGCGCAAGAAATGCAACTTGGATTTTTGCAAGTGATCAAGGACATCTTGGGGCTTGGGGTGTTCTTTTAAAGAAAAATGGGGGACGGGGAGTTTGCCTGAGGCTAAAAGGGCGGTGTAGTTAGCCACTTGCAGGGGGGTTGTGAGAAATGAGCCTTGCCCAATAGATGTAATGAGGGTGTCGCCCACACTCCAAGCTGTCCCAAAGCGTTTCATTTTCCAACTAGGATCGGGCAAAATCCCCACAAACTCGTTGGGCAAATCCACCCCGGTTTTTTTCCCAAAGCCCAGTTGCCTAAAGGTTTTGGTGAGGTTGTCAATGGATATATCCAAAGAAAATTTATAAAAATAGACATCAACCGATTCTTTGATCGCCTTATAAAGGTTGGTTTCCCCATGCCCCCCTGCTTTCCAATCCCTAAATTTACGCTTCCCCACTTCGATATACCCGGGCGCAAAAACGCTGGTTTTTTCTGTGATGGGGAGGTATTCTAAAAAGCTCAAAGCCGAGCCCATTTTCACCACCGAGCCGGGCGGATAAAGCCCATTGATGAGGCGGTTTAACAAGGGGTTGTAGATGTCATCTTGCAGATTTTTCCAATTAGCCACGCTAATGCCCCCGATAAATTCATTCAAGTTATACTCTGGATAACTCCCAGCCACTAAAATTTCCCCCGTATGCACATCCATGACAATAATTGCGCCCCGCTTGTCGCTAAAGAGCGTATCTGCCTTGTGTTGCAAGCGTTTATCAAGGCTCAAAATGAGATCATTATTGGTTTGGGGTTCTTTTTTCTCCAGCACTTCTAATTCTTGGTTGAGCGCATTCACACTCATGAGCTTATAACCCATCTCCCCTTGTAAAAAGTCGTTGTATTCTTTCTCTAACCCGGTCTTGCCGATGGTGTGGGTGTATTGACTCTTGGGGTTTTCTTTGAGGTCTTGGGTGTTAGCCGCACTCAAATACCCGATCACATGCGCAGCTAGGGCGTTATTGGGGTAGTAACGCTTGTTGGCTGCATTGATAATAATATGGGGGTTTTGGGTGAGTTTGGCATAGAGGGGTTGCATTTGGTCATAGGGGATGAACTCTAAAATGGTGATGGCATTATGGTTGTAACGGGAATTTTGTTTTTGGTATTCCTCAAGCGCATCGGTGGGGTTTAAATCCGGGAAGTAGTGTTGCAAATATGCAAGCTGGGCTTGCAGTTGGGCTTTTTTTAAAGAGGGGGGGAGGGCGATACTAAAACCCAGTTGGTTAATAGCCAATAATTCGCGGTTGCGATCCATGATTAGTCCCCGTGTGGGGACAAGGATTTCTTTTTTAGTCATATTTCTTAGAGCTAGGCGTTCAAAGTAGTCGTTGGTCTTGATGGTTAAAATAAAGATCTTAAGTAAGAGTAACGCCCAAACAAGCAGCAAAACCCCTAAGACAAACTTATACCTGAGATTTAACATAGACCCTCCAGAGCAAAAACTCAAAAAGGCTATAGCCCACCAAATAATGGAGCATTTCGACACTATTTTGATTCAAAAAAGACAGAATCACAAAGTAGATCGCATAGATGGCAAAAATATGGAAGGCATCGCCTAGCGGGTTGTCTGCAAACATGTTCAAAAGCCAACGCACCACGATTTTATCATACAAGATGAAAAGCAAAATCAAAACCCCTAAGGGTTCTAGGTGGATAGTCTCAATGCAGAGCAGACAAAAAAAGATGTAGAGCACCCACCCGCTTTGTTGGTCCTCTTGGGCACTGAGCATGCGGTAAAAAGCAAATAAAAACCCAATCATGGGGGGTAAAAACAAATAGAGGTCTTTTAAATTGCTATACAAGTAAAAGCCCAGTCCGTAGATGATCCAGCGGGCATAGTGTTTGAATTTAAGCATTTTCATCAGCTTTGATCCCAAAAAGCCCCTCTATGATCGCCCTTTGGATCGCCTCTAAAGAGCCAAATTTAGCAGAAAGCCCAGTTGGTTTTAAACAAGTGGCTAGAAAATTAGGGCTCTTGTGCCACAGGGCGTGTTGTTGGTTGGCATTGAGTTTGTCAAATTTGGTGTAAATTTGGTGCACTTGTTGGGTGGGGCTAATTAACTGATCTAAAAAATGCCCCACCTCTTGATCGATGGCAAGGTTAGGGTGCCGCGCATCCACAAGGTGCAAGAAAAGCTTAATGCTTGTGCGTTGCTTGAGTAAATCACACAAGAATACCCCCCATTCTTGTTGCAAACTCTTCGACACTTTGGCATACCCAAAGCCGGGCAAGTCAATACAATGGAATTTTAGGGTTTGCTGCGTTAATTGCCATGCGGTTTCAAAAAAATTGGCTGTTTGGGTTTTACCCGGGGTGGCTGAACTTTTGGCGATTTTTTGTTGCAACACCTTGTTAATCAGCGTGCTTTTACCCACATTGCTACGCCCCAAAAACACCACTTCGGGTGAGTGCATTGGCGGGCAATGCTCTAGCTTGCTAGCCGCACATAAAAATTGACTCTGCAGGACTTTAATTTGGGGCATGGGATTCCTTAGAGTGTTGGGCTTTTTGCTGGGCTTTTTTGGCTTTTTCTTGCTGGTTGGCTTTTTGGATGTCCTCCATGTCAAAGATGAATTTAGCCGGCTTGTCCTTGCCCCCCACCACATCAGCATACCCGCTCACATTATTTAAAATGATCTCTTCGCCCTTAATGGAGTTAATTTTACCCACTTCATTCACCACCGCATTTTGCAATAGGCGGTATTCTCGTTTGATCGCATCATAGATCAAGCGATCGGAGTGCCCCTCCACATGGCGGCCATCTTGGGTTACGATGTGGAATTTCACCGACCCAATCGCCTCGTATTTAATGGGTTTGCGTTTTTGGTTGGTGTAGATCACAACCTTATCAGCTGTGAGGGTGTCTTGGCCCTTTTTGATGAAAACATGCCCTTCAATGATGGTGGTTCTTTTCTTTTCATTGGCCAAGAATTTATCAGCCGTAACCTCTAAAGTCTCCTTGAGGGGCACCGCCCCAAGCAACCCCACCAACACCAATAAATAGAATAATCTTAAAATGGCAAATCCCCTGTGGGTGATTTTCTTGAGGATTGCTGGGCGTTGGCTAGGTCGATGACTGCGTGGATATGTTTAGCCTGCAAGGTTTTAGCCACATGGTTATAGATGATGTCATCGCCTTTCACATCGCCCTCTGGTGCGCTCAAGTAAAAATACCCCTCCCCCTCAAAGGTCTGTTTGCGGTGATCATAAGTGCCTTTCTGACTCCAAAAGCTTTCGTTATTGCTGGTCGTGTAAAGAACACCCTTAGGGAAAGTGTAAAGATCATTTTTACGCACCACCACCTCTCCTTTAGCGTGCTCTTGGGTGTGGGTTTGGAGGTCAAACTTGCTGAGGGTGAAATCATAGAGCACCTCGTGATCGCTATATTGTAACGCCCTGCTCCCCTCAATCTTAAAATCGGTGCTGGCGGTGCTGGTTTGGAAGGCATGGAATTTTTGCACCTCAATTTTAGCAAATTCGCCCCCCTTGGTTGAGAGGCTGGGCTGGGGTTTTAAAAAAAGCAAAATCAAGCCCACCATCACCACGCTCAAGGCAATAAAAAAAATCCAAATTGAGTTGAGCCGTCCCACAAATTATTCACGCACCAAGATCGTGGGTTGGGACATGTGCTTGGCGTAGTCGTTAGCCTCTTCTTCACTCTTAAAGCCACTGATAAAAACGCGGTAAATGGGCTGGTTGTCCTTGATTCCTTCTGCCACACGGATTTTATGCCCCTTTTTTAATTTGGCTTGTAAGTCGCGTTGTGCCTTGAGCGCCCCCTCTTTATGCCTAAAAGCCCCCATTTGCAACGAAAATTCCCCACCGCTGTAGCTTTGTTGGGTGGGCCCGACTTTAAATTCTTTTTGCAGCGTGTGGTTTTGGGGGGCATTGAGGGCTTTGGCATATTGCTTGGAGATCATGCCCCCAAAGCCTAGCACTTCTAGTTTGACTGGAGCGACCCCCTTGCCCACCATTTCAATATCCCTAGCGGCGATATTGGAGAGATCGATGATGCGGTTAGGCACAAAGGGACCCCGATCGTTGATCCGCACAATGGTGCTTTTGTTATTGTCCTTATTGGTAACCTTAACAATGGTGTTCATGGGTAGGGTTTTGTGCGCGGCGGTGTGGGCATACATGTTGTAGGTCTCGCCATTGCTTGTTTTTCTGGCGTGGAAATTGGGGCCATACCAGCTGGCATACCCATCAAAGGTTTGCCCCACAGCGACCTTTGTGGGGTAGTAGGTCTTCCCACCCACTTTATAAGGGCGCATGGTGGCTCTTTGCATCGCCTCTGAATCGATCATGCCCCCCGTGAGCGATCGGGATGTAACTTTAGCGGTTGTGGGCGGGATGGATGCGCTTGGGGGGCTGCCTCTTATACCCATCTGACGCTGCCGACGACTAGAGAGGATTCGATCTAGGTGGTCATCTGATAAA
>NZ_FZLB01000037.1:0-28742 GCF_900196775.1 Helicobacter bizzozeronii | reverse complement strand
CGGAGGAGCGAGTGGAGGAGCACGTGGGCGGGGGGTGATGTTGTCAGATAGGAAGGGTGTTGATGGGGGGGAGGGGTGACGTGTCGAAATTTTGTATAAGCGAGTGGGGGGTGGGCGGGGTGGCGGTGGTTTTTTGCATAGGGGGTATTGGGGCTAAGGTGATTGATTTTGATTTTGCCAAGCAGAGCGTGATTTTTTCTTTAAGCCCTGAGATGGAGGCGCAACAAAAACAAGCCATTTTAGAAGCCAAACAAAGAGGGGATAGCCTTGGGGGCGTGGTGTTGGTGCAAGCTAGAGCGCATGCCAATTTGCTAGGTTTGGGGCAACCCCTGTATGACAAGCTAGATGCACGCATTGCGGGCGTGATGATGGGGCTTAATGGGGTCAAGGGGGTTTTTATAGGCGACCCGTTGGTTTCTAGCATGCAAGGGAGCCACTATAATGACCCACTCAGCCCGCAAGGGTTTAAGAGCAATCATAGCGGGGGGGTTTTAGGGGGGCTTGGCAGTGGATCGGATTTGGTGGTGTGGGTGCATTTTAAACCCACCTCCAGCATCTCAACCAAGCAAGAGAGCATCAACACACAGGGGCAAGCCGTGCATTTGGAGCTTAAGGGCAGGCATGACCCTTGTATTGCCATTCGGGGGAGTGTGGTGTGTGAGAGTTTGCTAGCCTTGATCTTGGCAGATTTCTTGCTTTTAAACTTGGGATCGCAACTGGGCACGCTCAAGGGCTTTTATGGCAAGGCTTGAGTTTTGTTGTGGATTTTGTGCTACAATAGGTAAAACCATCCAAAAGGGGATCGCATGCAAGAGATCAATTCCCAAACCGCTAGAACAAGGAGGACCCGGACTAGAAACAACCAAACTAGCACGCAGAGCATGTATCAGAGTTTAGAGTCGGGGAAAAATCGTGTCCAAGCAAAATCTCTTGATTCTAAGCAAATGCTCTTAGAGCTAGAGGAGGGGGCATTTGATCCCAAAGAAGCGTGGTTTATGCAAGATGAGCAAAATCACCGCTATGTGGTGATCCCTGAGGCTTTGCTCCAACACATTGTACGCGTGATCCAAAAAGCTTATGAGGATAAAATCGTGGTGGAACTTGAAAGGGATATGGCAACCCTCACCCCGATTGATTTTGCCGATGCGATGGCGGTTGTTTTTAAAAAGCTAGAGGCGATGCGTGGGAGCGATGGGAGCTTGCCTAAGATTTCCTCGCTTGATTTTGTCAAACAGGTCAAAAAACAACACCCCAACCTCTTTTTTAACTTCTCCGACTTTTTAGAAGAGAAAAAACAAGAGGGCTTGGACTTGGATAACCTACAAATCCCCTTTTAAAATGCCAGCCCCCCAAACCCTTGATTTCCAAAAATACGCCTCTTACTCCAAACCCGGACCCCGCTACACCAGCTACCCTACGGCAGTGGAGTTTTCTAGCCAGTTTCAAGAAAAGGACTTGATCCAAGCCTTCCAAAGAAGCGATCCTAAAATCCCCCTATCACTTTACTTCCACTTGCCCTTTTGCAAGAGCGCGTGCTATTTTTGTGCGTGCAATGTGATCTACACCAATAGCCAGCGCAAAAAAGAACGCTACATTAGCTATCTTGAGAAAGAATTAGCCCTTTTAAAGCGGTATTTAGACACACATAAAGAAGTGGTGCAATTGCACTTTGGCGGGGGCACGCCCACTTTTTTTAGCGCCACGCAATTAGAACGCATTATCCAAAATATCTTCCACACCTTCCCGCATTTTGCCCCCCATGCCGAATTGGCATGCGAGATCGATCCACGCCATTTTGAGCGCGCCCAAATGGAGGTTTTGCACCAACACGGGTTTAACCGCCTAAGCTTTGGGGTGCAAGATTTTGATCCTAAGGTGCAACAAGCCATCAACCGCCTACAAAGCTTTGAATTGGTGCAAGAAAAAGTCTCTTTGGCGCGGGAGTTTGGCATCAATTCGATCAATTTTGATCTCATTTATGGTTTGCCCTTCCAGACTTTGGCTAGTTTTGAGCAAACGCTATTAAAAACCCTAGAGCTCAACCCCGATCGCCTAGCCATTTTCAACTACGCCCATGTGCCTTGGGTCAAGCACACCATGAAAATTGACCCCGCCACCCTGCCCAGCCCCAAGCAAAAATTAGAACTCTTGCAGTTTCTAATTGGGTTTTTAAAGGCACGGGGCTATGAGATGATTGGCATGGATCACTTCGCCAAAAAAGACAATGAACTCTACCTTGCCTTGCAAAACAAACAACTCAGGCGCAATTTTCAAGGCTACACCACCCAAAAATTTTCCCAAACCATCGGGGTAGGTGTTACTAGCATTGGCGAAGGGTTGGATTATTACACCCAAAATTTTAAGGATTTAAGATGCTACGAACAAGCCCTAGATAGCGATCATCTGCCCGTGGAGCGTGGGATTAGATTGAGCAAAGAGGATGAACTGCGAAAAGAGGTCATCATGCACTTGATGAATAATTTAGAGCTCAATTTTAGCGCCATTGAGAAGAGTTTTGGGATTGATTTTAAAGAGCACTTCAAGCAGGCTTTACAGGCTTTAAAACCCTATGAGCAAGAGGGGTTGGTTATTTTGGATCAAGACGGGCTGAAAACCAGTGCAACGGGGGCGATGTTGGTGCGCAATATTGCCATGCTCTTTGATGCCTATCTAGGGGATCAACATAAAGACAAACGCTTTAGCCAAACCCTTTAGCATTGCGCCCACAGAGTTACTAGAAGAGATCAAGGGGGTAACCCAAGCTTGCGTGAAGTGTGGCAAATGTGTCCCTAGTTGCACGATTTATCGCATCCATAAGGATGAGACCACATCCCCGCGTGGGTTTTTGGACTTGATCGCCCAAGTCAAGCAAGAGAGTTTGGAGTTTAGCCCTGATGTGAAGGGCATTTTTGACACTTGTTTTCTCTGCACCACTTGCGTGCAAGTCTGCCCCTTGCATTTGCCCATTGATGTGATGATTGAAAAGGTGCGTTATTTGAGCACGGCCAAACACCCCATCAGCTGGCATAAAAAACTCTATTTTTTCTTGTTGCGCCACCCTAAGCTGATGGATTTTGTCTTTTCTTTTTGCCATGTTCTAGCCCCATGTGCTTTCAAACAAGAAAATGACAAACTCAAATGGCGTTTCAAATGGCGCGCTAAAAACCCCAGCTTAAATCTCTTGCAAAAACGCGCCTTTTTCCCCTTTGCCTCCAAGAGTTTTTTAAACAGCCACCCAGCGCAGATCATGCCCCAAAACCCAGCAGAACAGCCTACTAGAAAAGTGGGGATTTTCATTGGTTGCTTGGGGAATTACAATTACCCCAATGTGGGTAAAAGTTTGCTCTCTTTGCTGGATAAACTAGGAATTGGGGTGATCTTGCCCAACCAAGTTTGTTGCGGTGCGCCTGCCTATTTTAGCGGAGATGCCAAGAGCGCGCTTTTTTTAGCCCAAAAAAATACCGCCTCTCTAGCCAACATCGCCCCCCAAGTGGAAGCGATCCTAGTCCCTGAAGCCACTTGCATTAGCATGCTCAAAAAAGATTACCCCCATGTATTTAAGAATATCACCGATCTTGGTGAGCGTCAAGAGTGGCTAGACAAATTTAGCACCATTCAAGACAAACTACAACTCGCCTCTGCCTTTCTAGCCCAGCACACCGCCCTAATAGATTTGCTCAAGCAACGCCCTAAAAGCCCTTTGAGTTTGACCTACCATGATCCTTGCCATGCCAAAAAGGTTTTAGGGGTTTATGCACAGCCGCGCATGCTTTTACAGGCTAACCACCAAATTATTGAAATGCAAGAGAGCGATCGCTGTTGTGGTTTTGGGGGGGTGAGCATGCAAAGCGAGCATTATTCTTTGACCCTCCAAGCTGGTCTGCCCAAAGCCTACGATATTGTGAGCACGCATGCCCAAATTGTGAGCGCGGAATGTTCGGCATGCCGGGTGCAACTCAATAACGCCCTAGAGCAAATTGACGCACCCACGCAATTTTTACACCCTTTAGAACTCTTGGATCGCGTTTTGGCATAAAATTTTTCTCTTTAAATGCCAAATACCCAAATCTTAAAAAAAATATGCTAAAATAAGAGGAAATCATTAACATTCATTGAAAAGAGGATTATATGAGAAAAACATTCTACGCCTTAGTATCCAGTGCTGTAGCACTGAGCGGTTCGCTCACGACTCTGAGTGCCGAGAGGAATGCTTGGTATGTGGGTGCGAGTTACCAAGTCGGGCAAGCAGGGCAGACGATCACTAACAATAGTGGTCCCTTGCACATCCCCACCCTCCCCACTGGGACTTACCACTATCTAGCCGTGATGCAGGGGTTGGGTGTTAGTGTGGGTTATAAGCAATTCTTGGGCAAGAAAAAGTGGTTTGGTCTGCGTTATTATGGGTTTTTTGACTATGGGCATGCCGTTTTTGGGGCGAATGCGCTGACTTGCCCATCAGGCACAACGATGAATAGTGTTAATACTGCTGTCGATGGTGCCTCGCCTTGTCCAGCCGTTGCCAACCTCTCAGATATGTTCACCTATGGTGTGGGGATCGACACGCTTTACAATGTAATCAATAAAAAAGATGTTACTTTTGGCTTTTTCTTTGGAGCCGCCATTGCGGGCAACTCTTGGGGCAACACAACAAAACACTTCATGGTCGAGAAGGGTCTAGGGGGCAAAATCGATCCAGCAATTTTCCAATTTTTGTTTAACGCCGGTTTGCGCACCGCCATTGGCAAACACCAAGAGTTTGACTTTGGGATCAAAATCCCCACCATTAACGACTACTATTTCTATAGCAGACCGGGGGGCAATTTGGCTTTCACTTACCGCCGCCAATACAGCCTCTATGCCGGATACCGCTACAACTTCTAACCCGCTTTGGGCTAGCCCTTGCTAGCCACCCCCCCCTTAGAGCTTAAAAATCTGGAACAATAAAAACGCTTGCTTGCGTAGAAGTGATGCTAGGATCATCTGTGCTGTGGGCTTTGATCACAATGGGCAAAATCCCGCGTTTGGCGTGGGTAACATCGTGCTTGTCATAAGCCTCTTTGGCTGCTTGCATGGGCATGCGCAAGACCACCACAACCTTCATCTTACCCCGTGCGCCAATGGAGAGGGGGTTTTTGGGGCGCACAATGCTAATGTGGGGATCATCGACACTAAAGGTGTAGGTGTGGGTTTTGCTACTGGTGTTTTGGAAGAGAAAAATATAGGTGTTTTTGACAAACCCATTTTGGACACTATACAAACGCCCGCCATGCGTGATGTCTAAAATCATCGAGGCTTTCTCTAAAGAACCCACAATCAAAGCCCCAACCACCAACACCAAAACCCCGATGTAGGCGATGGTTTTGGTGCGCCACAATCTGACTTTTTGCTTGGTGCTTGTGGCATTGCTTGAAGACCAATTAATCAGGCTGGGCTTGTTTAATTTCCCCATTGTCATGGTGCAAGCATCCACACATTCCAAGCAATTAATGCATTCTAATTGCATGCCCTTTCTGATGTCAATGTGGGTGGGGCAGACCAAGACACAATGATTGCAGCTCACACATTCATTGGCTGGATCGCGTTTTTGGGGGAGGGTGGGGATTTTCATATCCCTTTTGTCATAGATGAGCCCCCCACGCTGGGTGTCATAAACAGGGTTTAGGGTGTCATCATCAAACAACACGCTTTGCACCCGTGCATAGGGGCATAGATAAATGCAAAAGCGTTCTTGCACCACCACAATATCAAAGAACACCACCGCGCTCAAAACCGCCCAAATGCCCAGTAACAGCATGTGCTCTTTGGGCGCATTAATCCCTTCTAAAAACTCATAGGGGGGGACAAAATAGAACAACAACACCGCCATCGATGCAATCGGGACGGGTAAAAACAAAAGACAACCCACAATCTTTTTAAACCAATTTGCCAAGTCTGGGCGCACGGGGCGTTGTTTGTTGCCAATCTGGGTGCGCAAACCTAAAATCTTGGTTTCAATGAGATCGCGATGGATTGTCCTAAAGATGGTTTGTGGGCACCCCCACCCACACCACACCCGCCCCAGCATAGAGGTCATAAAAAAGATAAAGACAAATAGGAAAATCACCAAGAGGGGCAATAAATACATCTCTTGTGCGCTGTAAATATTGCCTAACAAGTGGATTTGCTTGTGCTCAAAAGAGATGAGGAACACCTGCCCCTCGCCCATATGCACGAAAGGCAAGCCAATGGCTAAAATGGTGATTAAAATATAGACGATGTAGCGTTTAAAGCGGAAAGATTGGTAAAAATAATAGCTCTTGTCTTTGATTTTCTGAAAACCATGCGTGTCCATAAACACCCTTGTATGTTGGATGCTGGCATGGTAGCAAATTTTATTTAAGGCTCTTTAAACCCTACAGCGTGATAAAATCCATCTCCATAGGCCGTTGGTGTTGCAAAATAAAAGTTTTGGATTTTTCCACACCCTCAGAAGTGCCAATCATCAATAACTTAGACTCGCTAGCAATGATGGCTTCCCCATCGGGCATGGGGATATAACGCCCGTCCTTTTGGATGATCCCGATGATAAAAACTTTGGTGATCTCTCTAAAATGGGCTTCCTTGAGCTTGCGTTGCACTAACCAACTCTCTTTGGGCACAATGACCTCTTCTAGGTCTAATAGCGTGTCTTTTTTATAGATGAATTTTTCTAGGATATTTTCCATATCGGGGCGAATCGCCATCGCACTCACCCGTTGCGCCATTAACTTTGTAGGCGAAACCACGCTATCAGCCCCCAGCTTTTTGAGTTTCTCCAAGCCCTCATCACTATGTGCGCTAGCAATCACATAGTAAGGCTTGCGTTTGAGCTCCTTTTCAAAGAGGCGCACGCTCACAATCAAGGCGACATTCACGGGCAAAATCTCTGAAAAGGTCACCACGCCCTTAGCACTACTCAAATGGGTTTTGAGCATGGCTAGGTTGGTGTGGGGATCGCCCGTGATGTAGTAGGGGTATTTGTGCTTGATGGCTTCTTCCTCAAAGTTGGGCGCATTATCCACCACCACGAAGGGAATCTGCGCGCTTCTAAATTGCTTGCTAAGCTCAATGGTGTATTCATTATGGTAACAGATCACATAGTGATTTTTGAGTCTAGCTATCTTGTAAATCATTCTTTTCTCCCGAATTAATCCTGCTAGCACGCCCTTATTGATGACATTGATCAAGATAGCCACGCTAAAGGTTACCACCCCCGTCCCGCAAAACATGATAATGGAGGTGAAAAAAATACTGATGGTGTTAAACTCATGCTCGTTGAGTGCCCCAAAACCCGTTGCAGTGAAAGTGTAGGTGGTTTGGAAAAAAGCCTGCATAAGGCTGTAATCTTGCAGTGCCAAATAGCCCAAAGTGCCCGCCAAGATAAAACATTGGATCAGCACCAAAGGCAGTCTAAAAACTTCAAATTGGGCGTAAATCTCGGCGTTGAGATTGTAGTCGGCTTTTACCTTTTGCTTTTTAACCGAAAATAGGAATGCCTTGATCTTTTTAAACATCACGGGGGCATAAAACCCTACTTGCTCTTACGCATCGTCCTTAGCGTGGAAGCCGCCACCTTGAGTTTTTTGCGTGTGCCATCCTCTAGGCGGATGTGGATGGTGTGTAAATTAGGTAACAAACGCCTTTTACTTTTGTTGTTGGCATGGCTTACGCGGTTACCCACCATCGGGCCCTTATTGCTCACCAAACATTTTCTTGCCATAAACTCTCCTTGTTTTAAAATAAAACGGGCATTATACCCAAAAACTAATGCGAAGGAGCTTTAGGCTGGGTATCGCTTTCCATGATCCCCTCGGGTCTAGGCGTGGTCGCTGTGATGGTGGGTAGATCAGGATAAACGATGGTGGGTTTTTTGCCCGTGAGCGCACCAAAGAAGATCTCAATCTTTTTAGCCTCTTCATCATTGATCGTGATGCCTAACTGGATTGCCCCCATCTCTTTAATCGCATCCTTGACATCCCAATACTGCCCGTTGTGGAAATAGGGCATGGTTTCTAGGATATTACGCAAGGTGGGCACTTTGACCATGCCATCTTTATTCCCCTTAAAATCGCCCACATTGGCAAACTTGTAAGGTGCTGCCACTTGGAAGGGTTGCATTGTCCCCCCTAGATTGATTCCATTATGGCAGGCAATACAGCCCTTATCTAAAAAGAGTTTCAAGCCCTCTTTTTCTTGTGGGCTTAGGGCTTTGACATTGCCTCTTAAGAAGTCGTCATAACGGCTAGGCGTGTTCAAAGTGGCTTCAAACATGGCGATGGTATCGGTGATGAGGTTAAGATCAATCTTGACATGGTTGCCATAAGCCCGTTTAAAGGCTTTGACATACCCGGGCATAGAATTGATCTTAGCCTCCACCACTTTAGGATCGGCATTCATTTCAACAGGATTGCTAATAGGTCCTTTTGCCTGATCGCCCAAGTGTGCCGCACGCCCATCCCAAAACTGCACCGAGTTAAAGACAGAGTTATACACGGTGGGCGAATTGAGAAAATGCGGGTTGGGTTTCCAACCCTCACCCACCGCCCTAGAGACTAAATCCACACCCGCTAACCCCAAATTATGGCAGGTGTTACAAGAGATCAAATAGGAGGTCGAAATTCTAGGGTCTAAATAAAGTTTCTTACCCAATTCAATTTGCGCCTTAGTCATCACGGGACCTTTATAAGAGAGCCCCAAATCAGTAACCTTTTTGATCAAATATTTTTGCAAATCCTTACCTTGGGGCATGGGCACTAAATTAGCCCCTAATGCCCGTTTGATCAAGGCAAAATCCGCTTGGGTGTTGTTTTTAGCACCCAAGCCCGCCACAGCCAACGCCCCCACCAACACACTAGATAGAATACGATTTTTTTGGAATACACGCATCCAGACACTCCATTAATAAAAAATAAAAGCTTATTCTATAGCTAATTGGCTTACTATTAGTTAATTAGGATTAGATTATAAATGAGAGGGCAAGGAGACAACATGGAGCATCTAAAAAGATGTATCTGCGTTTTCGCGATTCTAAGTATCGCCCATGGGGATGTGCGGGATGGTTTTTTTGTAGGGGGGAGATTTGGGGTTAGCAGTGAAAGCCCCTCTTACAAGCAAAACACACCCACAAGTGCCGGTGCGACCCGTTCTGTCAGTGCAACAGAGTTAAGCCAAGATGCCAAACAGGATATCCAAAATGCTTTGCAACTGCTCAAAAATCTTAATGGATCGCTTGTCCGTGCCAAAGATGGCAACCAAGCCCTCAATGATTTATCTTCTATTAGTCTTTCTAGTCTAAGTAGCATACGGGCTTTGCAAGCTAATATTGCCAATATTCTCCAACATCTCCAAGTGGCTATTGACAATTCAACCAACAACGGACAAAACCAAGCGATTATGTCCCAGTATCGTGCGATCGTTAATGAACTCCAAACTTTGCAAACCCAAATCACACAAGAGGTAAATAACTACAACCAAGAACTCAACTCCCAAAAACAAAACTACGACACCAAGCATGCCGCATACCAAAAAGCCGAACAAGAGTATCAAGGCAAGGTGCAAGCGTATAACACAGCTAGGGATTCGGTGACTAATATTATCAATAATGCCCCTTCAATGACTTGTGGATTCAATGCAGGATGTAGTTCTAATCAACTCACAACTTTCTTGAACGACACAGCGGCTCTTGTCCATGATTTACAAATTTTAGCACCCCTAAATCCTAAGTTTTCTCAAAATAACCCACAACAAAACTATAACAACGCCTATTCCAGTGGGTATAATCAAGCTGTGAGTGTGCAAACACTTGAAAATTTGGCAGGATACTCGGTAAATAGTGCTACCAATTATTTTACAAATCTCCTCCAACAACTCAACATGTATCCTAACCTACAGACACAGGCAAATTTAAATCTTAGTAATCTTATTTCCCTAGCTGCTTGGTTTAACCATCAAGCAGATATTATTGAAGCATTAAAATACTCTAATCCCACTCAGTTTTCCAATTACATGCAGGGCTTGCTCAATAACTATCAAGGTGTATTTCAAGATCTTACAATAAACGCTCCTAATTTAAACGATGCCGTTCCTCCCGCCACAACAGCCTTAGGGAATGGACCGCAATTCAGCCTATCTAATCAGTTTAACTTCCCCTACCAAAGCTTTGCGCCCCAAATCCAAGCCACTTACCACCAACTAAATGCGATCCCCAACATTGCACTCCCACATACTATACAGATTAAACCCAGTGTAGCCCCCCTAGCCAAGGGCATCAACCAATCTTCTAGCCTTTTCTCCAACATAAGCTATAATGTAGATTTGTTAGCTGGTTACCAATATTTTTTTAGCGGACATTTTGGCTTCTCTTTCCATGTATCTGTGGGTTATGGCTATATCCATAGCCCCATTTTTAATAGCTTGTCTTTCTTCAAGCATTTGCAAGACATTAAAATTAACTTGGGTGCGGATTTGATCTATGACTTCAATACACCCACAGATTACAAAGCCCCCATCTACTATGGCGTGTTTGCTGGGGTGCAAGGCGGGAACACTAACTTTGTTCTCAACACCAACAACCGAGCTCTTTGGCGTGCTTCTTATAATCTAGGACTCGATCTAGGGCTTAGATTCCAGTTTTCAAGCAATATTATCAAAGTGGGTGTTGATATTCCCTTAGTCCCCTACAAGGTCAATTGGCAAACAGACTTGGGATCTTTCCAACTCAACAGGAGTGCTAAAGATATTGGATTTTTTATTACTTATGAAAAGTTAATCTTTTAGCAACTCACAAACACTGCAACAATCTTTGTTGCTTGAAGCCCATGTAGTCAGGGGTGGCGTAGTTGGCAAAGGGGGTGATGGTGATCCCTCCGCGTGCGCTAAAATGGGCTTGCACTTCTAGGTATTTGGGTTCTAAAAGGGTAACCAAATCGTTTAAGATTTTTCCCACGCAATCCTCCCCAAACACCCCCTCATTGCGGAAACTAAAGAGATAGAGTTTGAGCGATTTGCTCTCTACCATTTTGAGATGGGCGATGTAGGCAATACGCACGCGCGCAAAATCAGGCTGGGCGGTGATGGGGCACAGACTGGTAAATTCTTGGCTCTCTAGGCAGGTAAAAATATCTTGCCCCGGGTGGGGGTTTTCAAAGGCTTCGAGCAAGTGGGGGCTATAGGTGGTCGGGTAGCTGGTTTTGCCCCCCAAATGGCTCAAACTCTCAAGCATGCAAGACTTCGGCGCAACGCCCGCAGAGTTCATCTTGGGGAGCTAAAAAGCGCCAACAACGCGGGCATTTTTCTAAGGCAGCACGTGCCAAAACAAAATCGGGACTCTCTAATAAAATGTCCTCCGTATTGCCCTCCCACAGACCTACCGCGCTCACCATGAGCCACTCCACATAATGGGGGAACTCCAAATCTTGGGGGTTTTTAAAGTAAATTTGCACCTCCAAAGAGGTTTTAACCAGCTTGTCTTTTTTCAGTCCGTCCAACGCCTCGCTAAAGCGCGCACGCAACTCTAAGGGGCGTTCAAATTGATCGAGCACGCTCTGGGCTTGCGTCCCTTCAAACAAGAAAGGCATTTTAAGATCAAAGACCCCACCCCCTGCTAGTGCTACCTCTTTAAATAGAGGGCTGGCATGTTCTAACACCTCCTCAATGGTATAGGTGAGAATGGGAGCGAGCGCAAAGCTCAAATGGTGTGCTAAATAGAGCATGGTTGTTTGAATCGCGCGCCTAGCAGGATCATTTTTGGCATCGCAATAGAGGCTGTCTTTGCAGATATCCATGTAGATTCCGCTTAGATCATTGGCAATAAAGGCAAAGAGTTTTTGCAAGCCCTTCACAAAATCATATTGCTTAAAATGTTCCTGCACTTGACTAAAGACTCTCGAGCTCAGGGCTAAAATCCAAGAGTCGATCAAACTCAAATCTTGCAAGGGTGCTAGAGTGTCTAGCCCTGCTGTGTTAGCTAGTAAAAAGCGTAGGGTGTTACGCACTTTTTTATACCCCTCAGCCGTTTGGGCAAAGAAAGCATGTGAAACGCTCAAATTATCTTGGTAATCATTCATCACCACCCACAGGCGTAAAATATCGCTCCCATAGGTGTTAAGCACCTCATCTAAGGAAAAGACATTCCCCTTAGATTTACTCATCTTATGCCCCTTAGCATCCACGGTAAAGCCATGGGTTAGCACACCCTTAAAAGGGGCTTTAGAGTGCTTGATACAGCTCAAGAGCAAAGAACTTTGAAACCACCCGCGGTGCTGATCGCTTCCCTCTAGCACTAGATCGCTAGGATAGACCCCCAAGCGTTCCTCACACACCGCCTTAAAAGTGCTCCCGCTATCAAACCACACATCTAAAATATGGGTGTTTTTCTCTAAATTAGGGGCTAGGTGCTTGAGCTGTGCTGGCAAAAGCTCCTCTACACTCTGCTCCCACCACGCATTACAACCCTTTTCTTTGAAGATGTTATAGATGTGCTTTAAGACCGCTTCCTCTAGTAGGGGCTCTTGGGTTTGTTTATCTAAGAAAAACGCCATAGGCACACCCCAGTTGCGCTGCCTGGATACACACCAATCGGGGCGTTGCTCTAGCATGGCTTTGAGGCGGTTTTTTCCCTGTTTGGGGTAAAAGGCGACATCTTCAATCGCCTCTAGGGCGACTTGGCGCAGGGTTTTAGAACTGCCATCTTCTTGTAAAAAGGGCACATCCATCATGATAAACCACTGCGTGGTGGCGCGGTATAAAATGGGCTCATGCGTGCGCCAACAATGCGGGTAGGAGTGGGTGATGGTGCTATGGTGCAACACAGAATCGCCCAATAACTCGATGATCTTAGGCTGGATTTTGAGTACATGCGTGCCTAAAAACTCTTCGGGCAAGAGTTTTTTATGCAAGATTTCCTCATTGTAACGCCCATAGTCATCCACAGGTACTAAGACCTCCAAGTCATACTGCAGGCACAAATGGTAGTCTTCCTCACCATGTCCGGGGGCGGTATGCACCGCACCACTCCCCTCTTCCAAGCTGACATGATCGCCTAGCAACACCACCGAATCGCGTTGGTTTAAGGGATTAGTCGCTAAAGCCTTTTCTAGCAATTCACTTTCAAAACTGCCCACAATTTCCCCCTCTAAAATGCCCTGTTCTAGCAGTTTTTGGGCTAATTCTAGCGCAATGATATGCCCCTTAGAGGTGATCGCATAAGTAGTCCTAGGCTTGAGCGCGATCCCCACATTAGCTGCGAGCGTCCAAGGGGTGGTGGTCCAAATCACTAAAGCAAATGTCTTAGGACTCTCCTGCGTGCTAAAATGGGCTTGATCTGCGATTTTTTGTGCGCTGGCAGGCTGGAGGGGGAAGCTTACAAAGATCGAATCGGATTGCTTTTCTTTATACTCCACTTCTGCCTCAGCCAGCGCGCTTTGGCACGCCCAACTCCAATAGACGGGCTTAAAGCGTTGTTTGAGTAAGCCCTTTTGGGCGGCAATGCAGAGCATTTCATAAATGCTGGCTTCAAACTCGTATTTATAAGTCTCATAGGGCTTTTCATAATCCCCCACCACGCCTAAGCGCAAAAACTCTTCGCGTTGCACGCCGATAAATTTTTGGGCGTGTGCGTAACAGCGATCGCGAAACTCTAGGGGGTTAAGGGTGTGGCGTTGCTCGGGGGGTAGCCTGTGCTGGGACTCCTTGAAATCTTTTTCCACTTGTTGCTCGATGGGCAAGCCATGGCAATCCCACCCGGGCACATAATCGACTTTTTTACCTAAAAAATACTGGTGCTTGACGATCACATCTTTTAAGATTTTATTGAGCGCGTGCCCGATATGCAAATGCCCGTTAGCATAGGGGGGACCATCATGCAAGATAAAGCCCTCTGGCGCATCTTGGCGTTTGTCTAGCATGTGGGTATATACCGCTTGCTCGCGCCAACGCGCGTAGAGTTTGGGGGCGTTGGCAATGGCATTGGCTTTCATAGGGAAGGAAGTTTTAGGGAGGATGAGGCTGTCTTTATAATCTTGCATCAAAAACCTTTCTATTGGGATTTATTCTAATTCTTGCACGAACAGATGGCTTTGGGCTTTAGGAATGGTTTTAAGCGTGGGGATAGCTAGCACGCGGTAAGACTTGGAGCGATCCAAATACTTAATTTGGAGCACATCGCCTATTTTAACCTCTTTACTGGGCTTGACAGGCGCGCCATTTAAAAAAACCACGCCCTCTTTGAGCATGTCCAGCGCGATTGCACGCCGCTTAGTGATATTGGTAGCATTTAAAAATTTGTCAATACGCATGCATCATTGTAGCATTATGCGCTTTAATTTAGGCTAAGTCCAAAACGGATATTTTAAGACATATTGCCCAAACCACACATCCTTGTATTATAATAGACAGAGTTTCATAGCAATTAACCTTTAATCTAGCATACAATTTAAAACAAGAAATTGAGGAGAAATTCATGAGTAAATTAAGTGTATCCCAAAAGCTCTATGGGGGTTTTGGTGTGATCATTTTTTTAATGGTGATTGTTACGATTGTGGGCGTATCTAGAGTGCATAGTATCAATCACATTTTAACGGAACTGACAGACTTTAATGCGGTCAAGCAACGCTATGCGATCAATCTCAGAGGCAGCGTGCATGATCGATCCATTGCGATTCGGGATGTGGTGTTGGCACAAGATGATGCCTATATGCAAAAGCAAATCGATTTGATTGACAAGCTCTATGGAGATTATCAGAAAAATAAAGCCCTCATGCAGGGGATTTTTACCCAGCTAGCCGATCATATCAGCAGCCAAGAAAAAAAGTTAGTCGAGAATATCAACCATATAGAAGCCATCACTCTCCCCCAAATCGAAAAAACCATTGCGTTAAAACGCCAAGATGAAAAAAAGGCGGCGCAGTTTTTGAGCCAAGAAACAGGGCCTAATTTTGTCAAGTGGTTGGCCGCTGTCAATGCCTTGATTGATTATGAAGAATATCTCAACAGACAACTCACACCGATGGCGCGCGATATTGCCAGCGGTTTTAGCACATTGATGATCTTTTTAACCTTGCTGGCTGCACTTGCGGGCATGGGACTTGCCTTTATGATTGTGCGCAATATCATGCGCGCTTTGGGTGCTGAACCCTTGCAACTCAAGCAGATCATTGCTTTGGTGGCAAAGGGCGATCTCTCTAAGCCCGTCCAAACCAAGTTTGAAGGCAGCGCACTGGATGCACTGGGGGACATGCAACATTCCATGATTGAGATCATCACGCAAATTAGCCGATCTTCTAGTGATATTTCTGATAAATCTAGTCTCATTGCTAATTTGTCCCGCCTCTCCCAAGAAAATGCCAACAAGCAAGAGGACATGACAAACCAGCTCACACAATGCATGCAAGAAGTCCAAGAGAGCGTCAAATGCGTGCGTAACATTGTCGAGCAAACAGAGGCCAATTCGCTCCAAAGCGTGGAATTGAGTCAAAAAGGCAAGGAGGCTATGCAGGAGACCGCCCAAAGCATGGTGGGTATTAGCCGTGGTGCTGCAGATTCGGCCACCCAAATCCAATCCCTAGACCAGCATGTGCAAAATATTGGCAATAGTGCTGGGTTGATTCAAGACATTGCCGATCAGACCAATTTATTAGCCTTAAATGCCGCTATTGAGGCAGCACGCGCAGGCGAGCATGGGCGGGGTTTTGCAGTGGTGGCTGATGAGATTCGCAAGTTAGCCGAACACACGGGCAAAGCCACCCAAGAGATCAACCACATCATCCAGCTCATTCAAGAGGAGACCAAAAGATCGGTGGGCAGTATAGAAAACATGGTCGCTGAGATCAAAAAAAGCAAGGACAATGTCGATGGCGCATCCTATGCCCTAGAAGCCATTTATGACAAAGCCACCCATTCCTTAAAAGATGCCAAAAATGTCGTGTCTTACTCCAAAGATCAGCACCAAAGCATTGAGAACATCGCTGATAAGGTCAATCAGATCGCCCGCATGGCGCACGAGGTGGCGGCATCGATGTTGGGCAACACCAAAGAAATTAGCACCCTAGAGGTTACTGCCCAAAATCTCCAAAAGATTGTCCATAATTTCACACTCTAAGCCTTTGGGCTTTAAACGGGAGTTTTATGCTATAATGACCTCTTTAATCTTTCACTTGGTAAGGAGAATGGCATGAAAATTTTGGTGATTCAAGGACCTAACCTCAACATGTTGGGGCATAGAGACCCCAGACTCTATGGACCCATCACTTTGGATCAAATCCATGACAACATGGAAGATTTTGCCAAACAAAATGATTTGGAGCTGGAGTTTTTCCAAAGCAATTTTGAGGGCGAAATTATTGATAAAATTCAAGAGTGCGTGGGGAGCGACTATGAGGGCATTGTGATTAATCCCGGGGCTTTCTCCCACACTTCGATTGCCATTGGCGATGCGATCATGTTGGCTGATATGCCCGTAATTGAGGTGCATTTGACCAATATTTTTGCGCGTGAGGACTTTAGACGAACCAGTTACACAGGCATGGTGAGTGCGGGCGTAATCACGGGGTTTGGGGCTCTTGGTTACCACATGGCTTTAATTGCGATGAAACAAATCCTCATTGAATTCAAAGCCCTTAAGGAAAGCCAAGGCAACCAAAACCCCTCACTTGAGTCTAGAGGGCAGTAGTGGCGCATTTCACCACCAATGAGAGCGCCCAATATTTTGCATGTGGGTATAGCTGTGATCACGCAATTTTTTTGCAACTTGAGGATTGCGCGTTTTTTATCACAGACTCTAGATACACCCTAGAGGCGCGCGCGCAAGTGCAAGGGGGGGTTGAGGTGGTGGAGGGCGCAGACTTGTGGGCGCACATGATCGATTTGGTGCAAAAAACCCCGCCTAACAAACTTTATTTTGACCCCGCCCAAATCACCTTGCAAAATTACCAACGCCTAGAGGCGCATTTGGGGGAGAAGTTAGTAGGGGAGCTAGATTACCACCGCAAACAACGCATAGTGAAAACTCCCGAACAAATCGCTTTGCTCAAGCAATCTCAGAGTCTTAATGTGCGGGCATTAAAGGAGTTTGCTAGCTGTGTGCAAAGCTTGTCTGAGCCTAGCGAGGCGTTTTTGCAATTCAAGGTCAAGGAATTTCTAACCCACCAAGGGGTTTATGATTTGAGTTTTGAGCCCATTGTTGCCATCAATGCCAATGCGGCCAAACCCCATGCCCTCCCCGATTCGCAAACCCACCTTAGAAAGGGCGATTTGCTTTTAATGGATATGGGCTTAAAATACCAGCGTTATTGCTCGGATCGCACCCGTTGTGCCCTTTTTGATGGGAGTTTAGATTTTGAGAGAGCCCAACGCTTTAATGATCCTGAGTTGCAAAAGATTTATGACATTGTGCGCCAAGCCCACGATCGCACGATTGAGCAATTACGGGCGGGCATGACAGGCCAGCAAATCGATGCCATCGCGCGGGGCGTGATTGAAAAAAGTGGGTATGGGCGTTTTTTTGGGCATGGCACTGGGCATGGGATTGGATTAGACATCCATGAATTGCCCTTCATTTCGCCCAGAAGCCAAATGGTGATTGAAGAGGGCATGGTTTTCTCTATTGAACCCGGGATTTATATTCCGGGCAAGTATGGGATTAGGATTGAGGATCTCGTGGTCGTGCACGATTCAAGGGCGCAGATTCTTTAAGAGTGGATGCGCACGCTGGTCTATTCTCCGTTTTTCCCCAAAAAATGCGGGCGTGCGTGGGATTTGAAGAATACAGCAACGCTGGGCATAGGGAGCAATGTGGGCGATTCTAAAAAGATTTTTGAGTGGCTTTGGTTGTGGTTTGCTAGACACCGCGCTTTTTCTTTATTGACCTCTTCACCCCTCTATCTCAACCCGCCCTTTGGTTACCACCACCAAGCCCATTTTTACAACGCAACCCTTTCTTTTAAAACCGCATTGAGCGTCCTAGAATTATTCAGCCTCATCTTTTACTTAGAGAGACGCTGGGGGCGTAGCCGTAAGCGTGCCTTTAAAAATGCGCCCCGCACCCTTGATATTGATGTGATTTTTTTTAACCGCCTCGTATCTAGGCAAGCACACCGCATGTTACCCCACCCTGAGTGGAGTCGGCGTGAATCGGTTCTTGTGCCCTTGATCTTGGGGCATTTGGCTTGGAGAGAATCATGAAACTTTACACTTATAGCGGGGAGACCACCGCTGAAGCACTCAAATTAGCCCAAAGTGAGCATGGGCACAATGCTTTGGTGGTGAAAGCCAAAGAGATTCGCAAGAAAACATTGACAGAGCCCGGGCTGTATGAAGTGGTGGTCGCTGTGGATAAACCTGCCGAGGAGAACAAACCCCCTAAGAGCAATAACATGCAAGAACGCTTGGATCAAGCCTTGCAGAGTGTGCGCCCTGAGTCCCCCAAAGCCCCTCCCCCTCAAGAAGCGGTAGATTTGGAACTCTCTGAAGCCATTAAGGAGATGCGCAAGTTAGCCGGTGTGGAAAATCAAGAAGAATCCCCGCCCACACTGAGCGTGCCTAAGGGCTTAACCCAAATTGCCCAAAGCAGCTTAAAAGATGCCCAAGCCAGAGAGCAAGCCAAAAGCCCCCCGCCCCCAGCTAACAAACCCGATGAGGGCTTGCACTCCATTAAAGGTGAGTTGAATAAGATCAACGATAATTTGAAGCTGATCCGAAACATGGTGTGGAGCGAGGAAAAGGAGCAAGGGCTCTTCATCCCCCAAGAGTTTGCCGAGATTTACCGCTTGGCTAAACATAGTGGCATGCATAAAATGCACCTAGATGAGATCATGCGTTTGAGCTTGGAGCTGATGCCCGTTAAAATGCGGGAAAACTCTGTAACGGTCAAGCGTTATTTTAGAGAGGTCTTACGCAAAATGATCTATTGCCGCCATGAGGGCTTGGACCCCAATTACAAAAAGATTTTAATGTTGGTGGGCCCTACGGGTGTGGGCAAAACCACGACTTTAGCCAAGCTAGCTGCGCGTTACTCCAAGTTGTTAAACCAAAAGTATAAGGTGGGGATTTTGACCTTAGACACCTACCGAATCGGGGCAGTCGAACAACTCATGTGGTATGCCAAAAAGATGAAAATTAGCATTGAAACCGTGATGGATTCGGAGGATTTTGCTAAAGAGATGGAGGCTTTGGAGTATTGCGATGTGATTTTGATCGACACCACCGGGCATTCCCAGCATGACAAGAAAAAGATTGAGAATTTGAAGAAATTCACCGAACATGGTTATAAAATCGATACGACCTTAGTGTTGTCGCTCACCACCAAATACGAGGATTTAAAGGACATTTACAACGCCTTTAGCCCCTTAGAGATTGATAGCCTGATTTTTACAAAGCTAGATGAGAGTCGGGGGTTTGGGAATTTATTTTCATTGGTCTATGAGAGCAAAAAGCCCATTAGCTATCTTTCTATTGGGCAAGAAGTCCCAGCGGATTTATTGGTCGCCAGCAATGATTACTTGGTGGATTGCATGTTGGATGGGTTTTCCCACCCGGGTAGGAAAAATCCATGAAGCATAATCAAGCAAGCGGCTTAGAAAACATCATGGAGCCCAGAAGCATTTTTAACAACAAGGGCAAGACAAAGTTTGTGGCGATCACGAGCGGTAAGGGGGGGGTGGGCAAAAGCACCATTAGTGCTAATCTAGCCTATTGTTTGTTTAAGGCTGGCTACAAGGTGGGCGTGCTGGATGCCGATATTGGGCTAGCCAATTTGGATATTATTTTTGGGATCAAGACCACCAAAAACATTTTACACGCCCTAAGGGGGGAGGTGCGTTTTAGCGATGTGGTCTATCCCATTGAAGAGGGGTTTTATTTGGTGCCCGGGGATAGCGGGGAAGAGATTTTTAAGTATGTCAGCCAAGAGATTTTAGATAGCTTTGTGGATGAACAAAACATTTTGGACGATCTGGATTACATGATCATTGATACGGGGGCAGGGATTGGGGAATTCACCCAAGCTTTTTTGCGCGCCAGCGATTCGGTGGTGGTGATCACCACTTCCGATCCAGCCGCCATCACCGATGCCTACACCACGATCAAGGTCAATTCCAAGACAAAAGATAATGTCTTTGTTTTGGTCAATATGGTAGACTCGGCTGAAAAGAGTTTGCAGATTTTTGGAGGAATCCAGAGAGTGGCAAAAGAAAATATCCCCAACATGACCTTAAACTACTTGGGCTATATCCAAAATAACAACGCCATCAAGCAATCGATTAAAAACCGCAAACTTCTGTGCAAAAGCGAGCCTTTTAACGCCTTTTCATTTGCCATGAACCAAATTGTTAAAATCCTAACCCTAAAATTGGAACAGGGCGTGCTAGAAACCCCCAAAGATAATTTTATCGGGTTTTTCAGGCGCTTGTTGCGCTATTTGTGAGGTGCGAGATGAAATTAGAAAACTTTATCAACTTCTCCATTGTGGGCGGGTTTTTCATCGGCTTGATTCTCTCTTTGTTAAAATTCGATCAGCCCGAATTTGTGTTATTTGGGACTTTGGTCGCCACCGTGGGGTTTTATCTCATCATTTTATTCTTTGCGTCCATTTATATGGGCTTTGTCAATCCGCGTAAGAAGTTTTTAAACAAAGCGGAATTAGAACGCCGTTTGGTTTATTTCAATAAAGAATTCACCCAACGCGAAAAAGAGATTGACGATTTGTTAAAGTATGTCCATACTTACGAGTTTGATGAGGGGTAACCCGTGAGAGCGATCCGCCAAAAGGGGTCTTCTTACGATGACCAGATCCAAAACTCCCAAGATGAGTTAGCGATCCAGTATTTGCCCGCCGTGCGCTCGATGGCTTTTCGGCTTAAAGAACGCCTGCCTAGCTCGGTAGATTTTAATGATTTGGTGTCTGTGGGCACAGAGGAGCTCATCAAACTCTCTAGGCGTTATGACATCTCGTTGAACGATTCGTTTTGGGGGTATGCCAAAACCCGCGTGAATGGGGCGATGTTGGACTATTTGCGCTCTTTAGATGTGGTTTCGCGCTCCTCTAGGAAACTCATTAAAAACATCGATTACGAGGTCTCCAAATATTTTAATGAGCATGGCGAAGAACCCGATGATGTTTATTTAGCAGAGGTCTTACAAGAGGATATTAGCAAGATCAGAGATGCTAAGATCGCCTCTGATATTTATGCGCATGTGCCTATGGACGAGCAGTTTAACGCCATCGAACAAGACACCATCAGCAAAAAGTTAGAATTTGAAGAGTTGGTGGGCGCGATTCAGGCGATCTTAAAGACCATGTCCAATCGCGAACAACTGGTTATCCAGCTTTATTTTTTTGAAGAACTCAATCTCAGTGAGATCAAAGACATCTTAGGGATCACCGAGTCGCGAATCTCACAGATCATCAAAGAGGTGATCAAAAAGATTAGAAAATCGCTAGGAGGCGTGCATGGCTGATATTCTAAGCCAAGAAGAGATCGATGCGCTTTTAGAGGTGGTCGATGAGTCCGATGATGTCAATACCCTCCAAAAGCATGAGATTCTCCCCCAAAAACAGATCACCCTCTATGACTTCAAACGCCCTAATCGGGTGAGCAAGGAGCAGTTGCGATCTTTCCGCAGTATCCATGACAAAATGGCACGCAGCCTCTCTAGCCAAGTTTCAGCGATCATGCGCTCCATTGTGGAGATCCAATTACACAGCGTGGATCAAATGACTTATGGGGAATTTTTAATGAGTTTGCCTAGCCCCACAAGTTTTAATGTCTTTTCGATGAAGCCCGTGGGGGGCAATGGAGTTTTAGAGGTTAATCCTAGCATTGTGTTTCCCATGATTGATAGGCTTCTAGGGGGCAAGGGGAGCACCTACGATCAAACCCGTGAATTTAGCGATATTGAATTAAATTTGCTAGACACGGTTTTAAAACAAGTGATGCAGATTTTAAAGGACATTTGGAGTCCGGTTACCGAGTTTTTCCCCACCATTGATGCCAAGGAATCAAGTGCCAATGTCGTGCAAATTGTGGCGCAAAATGAGATCGTGATCATGGTGGTGATGGAGATTGCCATCGGGCATTCTAGGGGGATGATGAATCTGTGCTACCCGGTCATCTCCATTGAGGGGATTTTGTCTAAAATGGGCAATCGCGATGTGATGCTCACCGAGACCAGCTCTAAAAAAAGCCGCAATAAAGAGTTACAAGCCCTAGTGGGGGGGGCAAGCGTAGATGTATCCGCCTTTTTAGGGGGGGTTAAGCTCACCTTGCGCGAAATTTTGGATTTGAATGTGGGGGATACGCTCCGCTTAAATAAGGTGGCTAATGATGTCGTGGTGGTGAGTATCGACAACAAAGAGCGTTACTTGGCAACCGTGGGCTATCGGGGCTATCGCAAGACGATTCGCATTAAAGAAGTGATCCAAACCGAAAAAGACCGCGTCAAAGAGGTCTTGGAAGTCTTGGAAAACCAACGAAAAGTCAAAATTGGCAACATTAAGGAGGAAGAAGAATGATTGCGGATTTTTTAAAACTCTTTGTGCAGGAATTTACCTCAACCGTGGGGGGGTTGCTAGGCAAAACTCCGGAAGTGGCGTTAAAAAGTGAAATCTCCGTGGGGGATTTTATCTTTATCGAACATGCCTCTGTTACCATCCAAATCAATTCAAAAGCCAATCTCACCATCACACTGGCTATCCCCGTGCCCATGGCGACCGCTCTAGCGGATTTGATGGTGGGGGGGGAGGGGGTGAGTAAAGAGGCTTTAGAAGCTGATGATCTAGATGCCATTAAAGAAATTGGCTCCAATGTCTTTGGTGCGCTCACCACTGCTTTGAGTTCTCAAGAGGTCATGCCCAAATTGAGTTTTGAAGCCAAACAAGCCGTTTTTGCCCACGATGCTGCCCTGCTCGACCCTTATAGCGATGGGTATGAATTTAGTTTTGCGCTAGATAAGATCGAATCGAGCTTTTTTATTTTCTGTGGGGGAGTCTTCATTGATATTTTCAATAAAAAAGAAGCCCCCCAAAATGTCCCTAAGGGTAGACCCGCTCCCTCCATGCCCAGTATCCCCGTGGTGCAAAGAAGCGAGCGCATGGAGGGGGATCACCCCTTAGAGCAAGTTGAGGCGCGCAACATCAACATGCTTTTAGATGTCAAGCTGAATGTGCGGGTGCGGATCGGGCAAAAAAAGATGATCTTAAAAGATGTCGTGTCCATGGATATTGGCAGTGTGGTCGAGCTCAACCAAATGGTCAATGACCCCTTAGAAATTTTGGTAGATGACAAGGTGATTGCTAAGGGCGAGGTGGTGATTGTGGATGGTAACTTTGGGATTCAAATCACCGATATTGGGAGCAAAAAAGAGCGTTTAGAACAACTTAAGAATTCTTGACTTTAGGGGTCGCTGGTGCGCCTCCTCTCTTTGGCATAGAGAGGAAAACAGATCGATCTGTCTTAAAGATTCCCAAAACGCCCTGAGCGCATGTCCTCTATGGCTTGTGCAATTTCTTGTTGGGTATTCATCACAAAGGGTCCGTATCCAACGATAGGCTCATCCAAGGGTTCGCCTGTGAGCACAAGCACCTTAGCTTTTTCAAGGGTAGAAAAATTGATCTGTGATCCCCCTTTTTGGAAGGTGATGAGTTGTTCATGGTGAGCTTGATGCCCTTCTAATGCCAACACACCATCAAGAACTAACATCAAGACATTATGCCCGTTTGGAATATCCAAGCACAAAGTATCGCCCTTGTGTGCTCTTAAATCCCATAGATTAATGGGAGAAAAGGTTGTTGCCGGGCCTTTAACGCCCCTTAACTCCCCTGCAATGACTCGTGTTTTGCTTGTGCCCTCTAAAGGCACACTTGGGATATCTTGTGCGCTAATTGCTTGGTATTTGGGCGGGGTTAATTTATGGGCTTTGGGCAAATTCACCCAAAGTTGCACCATTTCAAACACCCCACCCTCTTTGGAAAATTTTTGGGAGTAAAATTCTTGGTGGATGATGCCAGAGCCTGCCGTCATCCATTGCACATCTCCAGGGGTGATAACCCCGCCTCCCCCATGCGAATCGGCATGTTCCACTTCGCCACTATAGGCAATCGTAACCGTCTCAAAGCCCTTATGCGGGTGTGATCCCACACCAAACTCCCCCCCACCTCCTTTAAAATGGTAGGGTGCGTTGTAGTCTAAAAGCAAAAATGGATCGCAATTTTTGTGCGTATCATGGTAACTAAACATGGAGGCGACATAAAACCCATTGCCCACCCAATGTTTAGAGGGCGCATCATAAATCTTACCGACTTGTTTCATCTGTTCTCCTCGCAACAAAACTTGATCAGCACTTAACCACCCCCAAAAATCAATACCCACTCAAGACAACCCCCAACAAGACATGCCACCCCTCCTATTTGCCCCCCGTTCCCTATAAATGCGCGATAATCACCTCGCCAAATTCTGAGCTAGAAACTTCGGTTGCGCCCTCCATCAAGCGAGCGAAATCATAAGTAACTTTTTTGCTCTCAATGGCTTTTTGCATGCCTTTGACAATCAAATCGGCTGCTTCTACCCAGCCCATGTGGCGTAACATCATTTCTGCGCTCAAAATGATAGAACCGGGGTTGACTTTATTTTGTCCGGCGTATTTGGGCGCAGTCCCGTGCGTGGCTTCAAACATCGCTACGCTGTCATTCATGTTAGCTCCCGGAGCAATCCCAATCCCTCCTACCATTGCGGCTAACGCATCTGAGATATAATCCCCATTGAGGTTCATCGTGGCGATCACATCGTATTCGGCCGGACGCAGTAAGATTTGTTGCAAGAAAGCATCGGCAATCATGTCTTTAATCACAATTTCTTTACCGGTTTTGGGGTTTTTAAGCACACACCAAGGACCCTTGTCTAGCACTTTTGCCCCAAATTCTCTTTGGGCTAGGGCATAGCCCCATTTCATAAACGCCCCCTCCGTGTATTTCATAATATTGCCCTTATGCACGAAAGTGAGGCTATTGCGATCGTTGTCGATGGTGTATTGAATCGCCTTGCGCACAAGCCGTTCTGTGCCCTCTAGGCTAATGGGCTTAATGCCTATGCTACTGGTTTGGGGGAAGCGGATTTTTTTGACATGCAACTCCTCTTGTAAAAACTTGATGAGCTTTTTAGCCTCTGGGCTATCTTGGTTAAACTCGATCCCGGCGTAAATGTCCTCGCTATTTTCACGGAAAATCACCATATCTACTTTTTGCGGCTCTTTTACCGGACTAGGGCTTGAATACCAACGCACGGGGCGCAAGCAGACATACAAATCCATTTTTTGGCGCAAAGCGACATTGAGCGACCTAAAGCCCTCACCTACGGGCGTGGTGAGGGGGCCTTTAATAGACACCTTAAAATGGTTGATCGCCTCGATGGTGTCGGGCAGTAGCCATTGTTCCTCAAGGCTCAGTTCTGCGTGCTCCTTAAATTTGTTGTAACATTTTTCCCCCACAAAGACCTCATACCAAGCGATCTTTTTTGCGCCCTGATAGGCTTTTTGCACGGCGGCATCCACCACTTTACGCATTACCGGGGTAATATCCACGCCAATACCATCGCCCTCAATAAAGGGAATGATGGGGTTATTGGGCACATGCAATTTGCCCTCCTTAACACTGATGGCTTCCCCCTCTGTGGGCAAAGACAAATACTTAGGGTTGTAAGACATAAAAACTCTCCTTAAAGATTTTTTAACATTCTAGCACAGAAAATCTAATATTGCATGCTAGGTTATTTTTACACATTAAAACACGCCTAAGGGGCAAGCATTCTTGGCATGCAGGGATACTTCAATGTTTAATAATATTTGATCCTGTATAATGGGGTAAAAAGGAAATCCATGTCAATCACACTAACCAATAATGAAACCGGTGAAAAGTTTGAGTTTGGGACGATCGCTAGCACAAGGGGTCCCCTAGCCATTGATTTTTCTAAACTCTATGAGAGTGCGGGGATGGTCTCTTATGATCCGGGTTATTCTTCTACAGCGGGGTGCAAATCCACCATTAGTTACATCGATGGCAAAAAAGGCGAGCTCTACTACAAGGGATATCCCATTGAAGAGCTGGTTGCCAAGTATAAATATGTCGATGTGTGTAAGCTTTTGCTCACTGACGAACTGCCCAAAAATGAAAGCGAGTCGCTGGAGTTTGAGCTGGAATTGCGCCACCGCAGTTTTATCCACGGGACTTTGATGAACATGTTTGCTGCCTTCCCCACCAATGCCCACCCAATGGCAAAACTTTCTAGCGGGGTGTCCATCCTCTCCACCTTCTATTTTGATCATGCCGTGATGAACACCGAAGAGGATTACCAAACGATGGCTAGGCGCATTGTCGCTAAAATGCCCACCCTAGCGGCTATTTGTTACCGCAACGAGATCGGTGCGCCCATTATTTACCCCGATGTGGGGCGTAGCTATATTGAAAATATTTTATTCATGCTCAGAGCCTACCCGCATGGGCGCTTAAAACACGAATTGCATGGCGAAAGTGAAATCACCCCCTTAGAGGTCGAAGCCTTTGATAAGATTTTGACCCTGCATGCCGATCACGGGCAGAACGCTTCTTCAACCACCGTGCGTAATGTCGCCTCTACAGGCGTGCATCCTTATGCGGCTATCAGTGCGGGCATTAGTGCACTTTGGGGGCATTTGCATGGCGGGGCTAATGAAAAAGTCTTGCTCCAAATGGAGGAGATCGGGGATGTTAAGAATGTTGAAAAATACATCGCCCGCGTAAAAGACAAAAATGATCCCTTTAAGCTCATGGGCTTTGGGCATCGGGTCTATAAAAGTTACGATCCCAGAGCGCGGATTTTAAAGAAACTCAAGGACGACCTACAAGCCAAGGGCATTAAAATGAATCCTAGACTCGATGAGATCGCCGCTAAAGTTGAAGAGGTCGCCTTGAAAGATGAATACTTTATCTCCCGCAACCTCTACCCCAATGTGGATTTTTACTCGGGCACGATCTTAACGGCTTTGAAAATCCCCACGCGGTTTTTCACCCCCGTGTTTGTGATCGGGCGCACGGTGGGCTGGTGCGCGCAACTTTTAGAACATGTGAAAAACTCCCAAGCCCGAATCACAAGACCCAGACAAGTCTATGTAGGCAAATAAAGGGGATTGTTAGGAATTTGATGGGGTGGGGCTTTAGGAGTTGGTGTTGTTAAGATTTTTTAAAAAGCCCTTACCCTTTTTGACCACGCTTTTATTTTATAGTTTTATCTCTTTCTTGCTCTTCCATAAGCCTCTTTTGGATTATATTTTAAAACATGGCGGTGGGTGGGGGGTTGTCATCAGCGTAACGATCGCCTATATTTGCACCACCAACATGGTTTTAGCCGCGCTTTCCTTGTTGGGCAATAAATGCATGCAAGCTGTTTTTGCTTTTTTGACTCTGTGTAATGCCCTTGCCTTTTATTTTATCCACACCTACCATGTCTTTTTGACTAGGGCGATGATGGGGAATGTCTTTAACACCAACACCCACGAGGCGGGCGCATTTTTGGGGGGGAATTTATGGTTCTATGGGTTGCTAGGCTTGGGGCTAGCTGGGTTGTTCTATGCCATCCCCATTGCCAAACCAAAACTAAAAACCCAAGCGGGCATTTTTCTAGGCTCGGCACTGGTGTTTTTCATTTGGAGTTTCACGCATGCCAAACAATGGCTCTTTTTGGATCACCATGCCAAAAATATCGGCGGGTTGGCTCTGCCCTATAGTTATAGCATCAATGCCCTGCGGGTTGCTCTGCATGCGATCCAGCAAAGCCCCCCCAAACTCTTAGAAAATACCCCCATCCATGCCCACAACACGATTGTGGTCTTGGCTATAGGCGAGAGTGCTCGGCGGGCTAATTATGGCATTTATGGCTATCCTAGAGCCACCACACCCAAATTACAAAAACGCATGGATAACCATGAAATCCTAGCCCTCAAAGCCACCTCCTGTGCCACCTACACCACCGCCGCGCTGGCGTGCATGCTCGCCCCCAAAGCCGGCTATGAAAATCTGCCCTCATTTTTACACAGACAGGGGGTTAAGGTGGTGTGGCTCAGCCTCAATGATGCCGAACCGCCCATGAAAATTGATTGGAAACCCCCCTTATCCCTTTGGCAAGAGTGGCTCAAACAAAAGGGCATTGATCCCCAAATTTTAAGCTTTGATGGAGCCCTAGCCCTTGCCTTGCCCCATGTGTTGGAGCGTTACCCTAAGGATAATGTTTTGATCATCTTGCACCTTAAAGGCTCGCATGGACCGCTGTATGTGGATAAAGTGCCCCCCCATTTTGCCCCCTTTAAGCCCCTTTGCACCCATAGCGAACCCAATGCATGCAGTGTAGAAAGTTTGGTGAATGCCTATGATAACACCATTGCCTATAACGACCAAGTGCTCGATCGCATGGTGGATACCTTGCAACACAGCCCCAAACCCGCATTGTTGTTGTATATGAGCGACCATGGGGAGAGTTTGGGCGAGCATGGCATGTATTTGCATGGCACGCCCTACCTCATTGCCCCGGATTTGCAAAAACAAGTCCCCTTTATTGTCTATGCTAATAATGCCTTTAAAGCCACACGCCATTTTAAACCCATTAAGCAAGATTACCAGCAAAGTGTGATTTTTTCTAGCATTTTGGGGGCTTTTGGCGCACAAAAGCCTTGTAATGCCTATACCCCCGATTTAGACATTTTTAAAGCCC
>NZ_FZLB01000079.1:0-2978 GCF_900196775.1 Helicobacter bizzozeronii | reverse complement strand
GCCCCAGCCCAGCATGAGCAAGGAGCAAATCCAGCAAATGCGCCAAGCCCAAGAATTGTTACAAGGGATTCAATTCAGCCAACACCAGCAGGCTTTTAAGGATTTGCAGAGCAGTTTAAATAATTTTCAAGAGCATTTGCAGGTCATTAAGAAAAAGGACATCGATTTCCAAGTGCCCCAAAAAGAAAACACATCCGATCAAGAATTTAAAGCTTGGGTGCAACAAATTTATAAAATCCTAGATGATCAATGGCATTTGCACTTTTACCAAAAAACCCAAGCAAGCGTGATGATCTATATTTCAGAGGAGGGCAAATTGCAATTTAGCATGCTCAAGCCCTCCCCTTTTGCTGATTTTAACCAACAAGTGCTCACCTTTTTAAATGCCCTAAAAAACAAAACCTTCCCCCCCTATCCGGGCAGACGGGCAATCACCCTCCAAGTTAATTTTAAAACAAAGGATTAATGATGCGGATTTTATGGCTTGCGCTGATGTGTTCTGGCCTCTTTGCTGCCGATGCGGATTTGGACATTATCAAAACCATCCAAAAACTCTCCAAAGTCGAGGTGCGTTACACCAACCCCCAAAGCCCCTATCTCAAAAAAATTTATAACATGCTCCTAGCTGACTTGAAGATCAGCGGGCATTTTAAAGTGATCACGGGTGGGTTGCAACAACCCAATAACCCCAATTACAACGCGCTGGCTTCTCAGGGCGTGCGTTTGTTGATTGAATTAGACATGGAAGAGCCCACCCAAGTGAATGTCCGCATCCATGATGTCCAAAAAAAGAATGTGCAGAGCATCAAAGATTACGCCTTTGAGGATAAAACCCTCTACCCCTTCATCGCCCACCATGTCGCCACTGATGCCCATGCCAGCCTCAAATTGCCCTCTGTGGCGTGGATGAATCGCCTAGTGGTCTTTGCACGCTACATCGAGCCCGGGGTTACTAATATTGCGGTAGCCGACTACACGCTGACCTACCAAAAGGACATCATCCAAAACAACTTGTTAAATCTCTTCCCCAAATGGGCTAATACCGAACAAACCGAGATTTATTACACGCAATATCTCCAAGAACCCACCATTGTTAAATACAATATCCAAGATGGCTCTAGTGAGGTCATCACCCAAAGCGAGGGGATGGCCGCTGTTTCTAGTGTGAGCCATGATGGCAAAAAGTTGCTTTTGACCCTAGCCCCTGAAGGGCAGTCCGATATTTTTTTATACGACACCACCAAGAAAACCCCAGAACGCTTGACTCAATACAGCGGGATTGATGTTTCTGGAATTTTTATTAACCATGCCAAGTCCATGGTTTTTGTCTCCGATCGATCGGGTCAGCCTAATATTTATGTCAAAAAACTCAACCCCGATGCCCCCGCCGAGCAAGTGGTCTATTACGCCCAAAACAACGATTCGGTGAGTGCCTTTGGGAATAAAATCGCCTTTGTGAGCCGTGAAGAGCGCGATGAGAACGGGCAGAGTGCTTTCAACCTTTACATGATCACGCTCAAAAGCAACCATGTCCGCCGTTTGACCGCTAGTGGGGTCAATCAAATGCCCCGTTTCTCTGAAGATGGCAAGGCGATCATGTTTGTCAAAAAGGCAGCCCAACAAAGCGCATTGGGGGTGATTTTGCTAGATTACAACCAAAGTTATCTTTTCCCACTCAAGGGCATTAACATCCAATCCTTTGATTGGTGATCACTGGTTTTTTAAAGTTTTGTTATATAATTCCAGAAAATTAGTTTCAAGGATAGCTATGAATGCAACGATGAAGGGGGTTTTTTTGCTTGGTTTATTAGTTGTGGGCTGTGCGGGTCGCCATGTGCCCCCAGCGACTTTGCCTCCTGAGCAACCCGCCCCAGCCCAAGAGCCTGCCCCCAAGCAGGATCAAACCATGCAAAAAGAGCAGGCACAACCCCAACCTACCCCAGCCCCAAAGCCCGCCCCACAACCTGAGCCTGAGCCTACCCCCGCTCCAGAGCCTGCCCGCTCCAGAGCCTGAGCCCGCCCCACAACCTGAGCCCCCTAAGGCGGCTTTTCCCAGTGGCACGATCATTGGGGAAATTTACTTTGACTTTGATAAATACAGCGTGCGCCCAGACATGCAAGATGTGATCGATGAGAGTGTGCAAAAAATCAAAAATTCGCACATGAAAGTCCTCTTAGAGGGCAATACGGACGAATTTGGCACGGGCGAATACAATTTCGCATTGGGCTTAAAACGCGCCTTGAGCGTCAAGCGGGCTTTGATTGTTAAGGGCATCCCCAAAGAGATGATCAAGATTGTCAGCTATGGAGAGACCAAACCGGCATGCCAAGAAAAAGCCAAAGAGTGCTACCGCAAGAATCGAAGAGTGAATATTAAAGTGGTGGATTAGGTGGGTGTTGTGGTGTTGCGTTTTGGGCTGTGTGTGGGGCTTTTGGGGGTTTTGTGTGCCGAGCCCTCTGCCTTTGATTTGCAAAGTGGGGCGACCAAACAAGAGCTCAACACGCTCAAATCCAGCAACCGGAATTTAGAAAATATCCTCACCACTTTGCAAAGCCAAGCTGATGCGCTTTCACAACACCAAGATGGGCTCAATAATCTTTTTAAAGGACAGGCAGCCAAGTTGCATGACTTTTCCACCACACTGGATAGCCACGATCAGGCCCTCAAATCCTTGAAGGCAACCCAAGATATGCAAGCAGACATGCTCAAAAGCCAAGCTAGCTTGCTAGAAACCCTCAAAACCCAAATACAGACCAATAAAAACGCCCTCCAGCAACTCGATCAAAAAATTGCCGCTACCAACCAGCTCATCACGCAGATGAATACCGACTTTGCCAGTAAGCTAGCCGCTATCCAAAAATCCATTGACGATCAAGCACAAGCAAATGCCCAAAAACTCCAAGAGCTCGCCCGTATCCAAGAAAAGATGATCCAAGAAAAAACCACGCCTCCCCCTCAAACTCCTACCCCACAACCC